>JAXDMI010000735.1:0-4125 GCA_034666145.1 Myxococcales bacterium
CATGGGCGCCGCGCTCTCCGTTCGTCGCGCCTGCGTCATCGGCGCAGGCTCGTCGGGAATCGCCGTCGTCAAGGCGCTCGCCGACGCGAACGTTGCATTCGACAGCTTCGAGAAGAGCGATCGCGTCGGCGGCAACTGGGTATTCGGCAACAAGAACGGAATGTCGGCGGCGTACGAGGGGCTGTACATCAACACGTCGCGCGAACGCATGCAGTATGCCGATTATCCGATGCCGAAGTCGTATCCCGACTTCCCGCATCACACGCAGATTGCCGCGTATTTCGATGATTACGTGAATCACTTCGATCTCAGGCGGCGGATCACGTTCGACACCTCCGTCGAGCACGCCGAGCTCACGTCGGGCAATCCGCAGCGCTGGCGCGTGCGCCTGTCGAACGGCGAAGCTCGCACCTACGACATGCTGCTCGTCGCCAACGGTCACCACTGGGATCCGTTGCGCCCCGACCCTCCCTACCCTGGGTCGTTCGACGGCCTGCAGATCCACGCCCACGAGTACCGCACCAAGGACGTGCTCCGCGGCAAGCGCGTCATCGTCGTCGGCATGGGCAACAGCGCGATGGACATCGCCGTCGAGTCGAGCGAGGTCGCGACGCACACGTACCTGTCCGCGCGGCGCGGTGTCTACGTCTTCCCGAAGTACCTCTTCGGCCGTCCCGTCGATCAGCTGTTCACGAGCGCGCTGCTTCCGTGGGCCGTCCGGCAGCGGATCGGCGAGGCGCTCTTCAAGGTCGCGGTCGGAGAGATGGAGCGCTACGGCCTACCCAAGCCGGATCATCGTCTGGGGGAGGCGCATCCCACCATCTCGGGACGCATCCTCGATCGCCTCGGTCACGGCGCCATCACCCCGAAGCCCGCCATCGCGAGGCTGGCCGGCGATCGCGTCGAGCTCACCGACGGAACGACGGTGGAGGCGGACGTCATCGTGTGGTGCACGGGATACCGCGTGACGTTCCCGTTCTTCGACACGAGCTTCATTGCGGCGCGCGACAACGACCTGCCGCTCTTCTTCCGCGTGTTCCACCCCAAGCACACGCAGCTCGCCTTCATCGGGCTGCTGCAGCCGCTCGGCGCGATCATGCCGATCGCCGAAGCCCAGGGAAAATGGCTCGCCAAGCACCTGCGCGGCGAATATGCGCTGCCCGACGAAGCGGCGATGAGCCGACGGATCGAGGAGGACCGGCACGCCATGTTCGCGCGCTACGTCCCGTCGAAGCGGCACATGATGCAGGTCGATTTCGACGACTATCTACGTGAGCTCGAGCGTGAGATTCATCGGGGCGAGAAGCGCGCAAAACGCGCTCGGCGAGGCTCGTCCACAGCGCGAGCATGAGACCTACCCCCCTCCTCTGCTGAACATCCACTGGCGCGCGCCGTTCGAAGAGACGACAGTCGCCATGGGAGGGTGGATAAGTCGTTGTCGGAATCACCGCTCTGTAACCTGCCCGGCGTGACCGCCGCCGCGTACGGCCTCGACGCCAGCGAGCCACAGCTCGCCGCCATCTTCGAGGCCACGCGTGACGCGATCATCATCGCCGACGACGACGGGCGCTACGTTGCCGTGAACCAGGCGGCGGTGGAGCTCTACGGCCTCCGTCGGGAGGAGCTGATCGGTAAGACGGTCGCCGAGCTCACGCCTCAGCTCTTCGCTGCCGACGAAGTCTGGGCGGCGTTCCTTGCTGCCGGGAGCGCGTCAGGCGAGATCATCGTCGAACGCCCCGACGGCACCGTGCGCTATGCCGACTACCGAGCGACGGCGCACATCCAGCCCGGACGTCACCTCTCGGTCCTTCGCGACTACACGGAGCGGAGAAACGCCGAGATCGCTCTCGCGACGAGCGAACGTCGGTTCCGGTTGCTCGTCGAGTCGAGCGCGGATGTCGTCTACATCACCGATCCCGGGCGGTTCCGTTACGTGTCGCCGGCCATGACCGCGATGCTCGGCTACGCCCCCGCAGATCTCATCGGCAGAGCAACGTCCGACTTCGTGCACCCGGAGGACGTTCCCGTCGTCCAGGCCGCTCTCGCAGACGTCCTGCGTGACCCTCGGCTGGTCGGCCGCGCGAAGGTGCGCGCTCGTCACGCCGACGGAACCTATCGCGTCGTCGAGGTCATCGGGCGGAACCTCCTGGACGAGCCCTCGGTCGGCGGCCTGGTGGTGAACCTCCATGACGTCACCGAGCGGGAGAACGCGCAAGAGCAGCTCACGCGGAGCACGGCGAGCCTCGCACGCAGCCAGGCGACGCTGGAAGCCGCGCAGGCAGTCGCCCATGTCGGCAGCTGGGCGTGGGAGCTCGACGGCGACCACCTCACCGGCGAGTGGTCGGCCGAGACCTTCCGTATCTTCGGCGTGAAGGCCGGGGACTTCGACGGCGACCGCCAGACCGTTCGCAAGCTCGTACACCCGGACGACCTCGCCGCGTACGACGCCGCCGCAGACGCCTCCTTGCACCATGGCGTGCCCTACTCGGTGCGTTACCGCGTCGTCCGCAGGGACGGCGCGCAGCGCTGGGTCCAATCCGACGGCATCGTGGAGCCGAGAGAAGACGGGCGCCCGGTACGCGTCATCGGGACGGTCCTGGACATCACCGAGGCCAGAGAAGCCGAAGAGGAGCTCCTCCGGCGGGAGCGCCAGCTACGGGGCATCTTCGACGGTGCGATCGATGCGATGTTCATCCTCGACGACGACGCTCGGTTCGTCGACGTGAACGCCGCGGGATTGCGCCTTCTCGGCCTCGCGCGGAGAGACGTCGTCGGCACGAAGGCACACGATCACTTCCCACTCGGCTCCGAGGCGCCGCTCCACTGGAAGCGCTTCCTGGCCAGCGGCGTCGTCAGCCGCGAGATCGTGCGGGGCAGTGGAGAGGGCGAGCGACACTTGTTGCTACGAGGCAAGGCGAACGTCTTTGCCGGCGGGCACCTCGCGGTCATGCAGGAGCTCACCGAGCAGAAGCGCGCCGAGAAGGCGGTCGTCGACAGCGAGCGCAGGTTCCGCCTGCTCGTCGAGTCGAGCAGCGACGTCGTGTGCATCACCCAGGGTCGAAAATTCACTTACGTCTCCTCCGCGCTGCAGAACGTGCTGGGGCACACGCCCGACTCGATGATGGGAGTCGACTCGCTCGACCTCGTCCACCCCGACGACCGAGCGGAGCTCGGAAAGCTTCGCGAGAAGTTCTACAGCACGACCCCGCTGG
The DNA here is from genome assembly GCA_034666145.1 of Myxococcales bacterium. Taxonomy (GTDB): domain Bacteria; phylum Myxococcota_A; class Polyangia; order Polyangiales; family Polyangiaceae; genus Labilithrix. The sequence goes on from JAXDMI010000735.1 coordinate 3,213, forward strand.
CGAAGACCTCGCTCGCGCTTCGGATGCGGCACCTGGACAGCACGTACCGACTGGTCCAGATGACGGCACGCAACTTCACGACGGAGCCGAACATCGAGGGCGTCGTCCTCAACTTCCACGACGTCACCGAACGAGAGCACGCGCTCGACGAGCTGCGTCGCAGCGAAGCGACGCTACGCGAGAGCCAGGCGACGCTGGAGAAGGCGCAGGCCATCGGGCACACGGGCAGCTGGACGATCGAGGGCTGGGGCCCGAGCGCGGTCGTACGAGCGTCGGCCGAGACGCTCCGTATCCACGGCCTCGATCCCGAGGCATTCGACGGAGATCCTGCGGTCTTCATGGCGGCCTTCGATCCGGCTGACTGGGAGCGCAGCGGAGCCGCCATGGCCGCTGCCACGGCGAGCGGCGGGACGTTCGCGTACGACGCGCGCATCAAGCGGCCCGACGGCGAGCATCGCTGGGTGCACATCGAGGGCATCATCGAATCGTCGAGTGACGGACAGCCCCTACGCGTCGTCGGCACGACGCTCGACATCACGCCACAGCGTCGCGCCGAAGCTGAGCTGCGGGCGAGCGAGGCGCGCTACCGGCGCATCATCGAGACCACGAGCGAAGGCGTCTGGCTCGTCGACGCGAACGACACGACGACGTTCGTCAATGGCCGCATGGCGGAGATGCTCGACTATCGACCCGAGGAGATGATCGGACAGCCGGTGAAGGGCTTCATCCATGGCCCGCGCTCCGAGTTCGACGAGCGCTTCCGGCGCCGGCGACAGGGCATCTCCGAACACATCGAGGTCTGTTACCGCAAGAGGGACGGAACGTCGCTCTGGGCCGTCCTCGCGACGACGCCGCTGTTCGACGCGGCCGGCATTTACGAGGGAGCTCTCGCGATGGTCACCGACATCTCGAG
>JAXDMI010000736.1:0-3418 GCA_034666145.1 Myxococcales bacterium
ACTTCTGCTTGCCGACGACCTCGATGTCGACCCGCGCGCCGGTCCGACCGGTCTTGCCTGAGACGTCGACGCGATAGTGCCGCATCGGACCGAACGCCGAGAAGCTGCCCTCGTCGAGGTCGTACGAGCGGAAGCCGAACGTGTTGCCCGACTCGTCGGTGGCGTGCATGCCGGAAGCGAACTGCGTCCCGGCCGGGGTGCGCACGCGCACGCTCACCGGCACGTCGGTCTTCGGCGACGGATGCGCGAGCCAGGCCAGCGCGGGCGAGAGCGTCGAGTCGCCGACGCGCCGCGCGCAATCGACCTCGTCGCCGCAGGCCGCGGCGAGCTCGCCGAGATCGATGCGATAGCGCACCGTGCAGTGACGGGCGCACGTGGGCTCGACCCACTGGCTCCCGCGCCGCTCGACGGCGCGCCATGAGCTCCCGCTCTTCACCTGCACGTCGCGGACGAACGACGACGACTCACGTGCGATGGCGATCGTCTCGGTGTGCGCGTTGTCGAACGTCGCTTCTACGGCGACGGTGCGTGAGCCTTCCGGCGGTGCATCGACGACGTACGACCAACTTCCGTCGGCGCGCGCATCGGTCGCGGGCCTCACGCACGCGGTGACCGCGAGCAGCATCGGCATCGCTAGGTGGCGCGTCGCGCCTCGCCACCCGAACCGGAAGGGCACCCGATACTGAGGTCCGCCACCGCCGGCCGACAGCCCGAAGGGCACTTGGACCTGCGTTGCGCCCATACCATTGCTCTAGCACTCCGGATGCCGACGTCGCTCCGGCCTGCCCTCGCCGCGTCAATCGCGCGTCATGCGCTCTCGAATGGGTCGAACTGGAACGTGTCGATCAGCACCGGCGATGGGCGTGCGATCGGATCGACGATCCCGATCACCCACACATCGACACGTGACGCACCGTGCTCGCCCGCGCTGACGCGGAGCCGCAGGAAGTGTTTGTACCCGGGTGAACCCATGGCGGCGTAGGCCTGGCCATGGCTGAGCCCGAGCCGCGCCACCAGCATGAGCATGACGCCGAAGAGGAAGCTGCTCGCCATCGTCGCGAGCGCGAGAGCTCCGGCGAACGCGACGGGGGATCCCCAATGACCCATGACGCGCATGGCCAAGGCGTCGGTACCGATGCCGATTGCCACGGGAATGGCGCCGATGACGAGTCCGAAGACTGTGGCGAAGGGCACCACGCGCGCCGCCCGATGTCGTCGCCAACCCACGAGCAGCGCGGTGCCGAATGCCACGATGAGGCTGATTGCGAGGGCAACAGTCGCGCTCGAACGCGCGCCGTTGTCGAAGTGCTCGAAGAGCGCGACGGCATCGCCGACGGCGAACACAGCCGGTAGCAGCCAGCCCGCGCCGCCCAGCGCGCAGAAGAGCGGAAGCTGCTGCAGCATCCTCCAGGACGCGCGCGGGCCCGGAAACTCCGCGTCGACGGCATAGGCGCCATCTTTCGCGATGCGTGCACCATGCAGGAATGCGCCGCCACCGCCGGCGACGACGTGAATGCTGCGGCCCTCGGTCGAGCGTTCGTAGTGATGGATGTCGCCGGCGAGCAGGAGCGTCGGACTCTTGTCCATGGCGATGCCGAGCGACTGGAGCGTGGCGCTGCCGTGCAACCGCGCCTCGCCCCACGCGCGGGCGGGATCGGGGAGCACGACGACGCGCGCGGCGGCGCCGGCGATCCCGAAGTAGGCCTGCTGTCGCGGATCGACCCGCTTCAGCTGCCGATCGACGCCGAACAGATCGATCCCGGGCGCCAGCGGGAAGCGGAAGTAGCTCGCACGCTGCACGGCGAGATAGCCCGCGAGCGCGAGCGCGGTCGGCTTCTTCACCTGGTCGCCGCGTGCGAAGGCCTCGGCCCACGCGAGCACCGGGTTCTCGTTGGGCTCGGGGTGGAGCGGATCAGGACCCGTCGAGGTCGGGGAGCGATCCTCGAACGCGCACGGCGCCTGGCAGAGGCGCGAGAAGCCGTCGAGGCCGTCGTACCAGTCGTGGTTGCCGGGGACCGCGAGGAGGACGCGAGGTCCGCCCTCGGTGTGCTGCTCGAGGACCTTGTTCCACGGCTCGACGAGGCGCCGCGTCATCTCGCGCACGGTGGCGACGGGATACGCGAGGTCGCCGCCGAGGAAGAGGATGTCGCCGCGTGGAAGGACGAGCTTGGTCGGCGCGCCGCCGTCACTTCGCGCCGGCGCGTCGGGGTCGTCGACCTCGTACTCGGCGACGAACATGCGCGCGACGATCTCGCTCACCGTGACGTCGTCACCGGTGTCGGAGACGAAGTCGATCCACACGTCGCCGCCCATGGCCTCGGCGAGGGTGCCTTCTCGCTGCGCCATGGCCTGTGCGGTGGTGCGCGTGGCGCGCGGGCCGATGATCTCGAGCACGCGCCCGAGAAGCACATCGGGCGCCTCGGGGATCATCCACTGGCGCGAATCGATGTTGTCGGTGGCGATGGCCGAGGCAACGAGATGGCGGAGATGGCCCCAGAAGGCGCTGAATCCGAACCACGCGATGGCGCGGGGATGCTTCGTTCCACGCGAGACGCGAGGTCCGACTTCGTCGGTGGGCCACTTCTCGAGCGGCGTCGGTGCCGGCACGGGCCGGAGACTACATCACTCAGAAGGCGAAATCGGACGCCGACTGCTGGTTGAGGCGGACCGAGGCCTTCCCTTCGCGCGACTGAGGCGACACCGTGGCGGGAGCCGCGGCGGCAGGCGAAGTCGCCACTGCGCCGCCGAAGCCGTTGCCACGGCCGGAGCCGATGTTCGCGGGACGCGCGGCGGGCGGCGGCGGAGCGAAGTTGCGATCCGCAGTGGCGACGGCGCCGAGCTGATCTTCGAAGTCACGGTCGAGCGACTTCGCCGCGCGCGCCGGCGCCGATTTCGCGGGGCTCGCCTTCGCGAACGCGAGCGACTCGTCCTCGATGCGCTTCAGCTCGATCTGACGGCGCGCGAGCTTCGCGCGGGCCTCGTCGACGCGGCCCTGCTCGAAGAGCTTGTTCGCATCGGTGAGCGTCGTCGCGGTGCGGCTGCGCTCGACGCGCGCTGCCACGAAGGGATCGAGCTCACTCTGCTCGTTGCCGTCGGATCGGATGGCGAGCGAGAGGTTGCCGCCCGCGGAGCCGTCGCTCTTCTTGAGGAGATCGCGGTACGCGAGCTTCACGTCGGCGACCGCCTGCGTGCCGTCGCGATCGGCGGGGACCTTGAGCTTGATGAGGACGGTCTTCTCCTGCTTCGCGCTGAAGGCGCCGAACGGGACGATGATCTTGTTGCCTTCGCGACGGAAGCTGCGATCGAACACCTCCGCGACCTCGACGCCGGGAGCGAGCTCGATCGAGAGCTCCGCTTCCTTCGCGACGGACGCGAGGATGTCGTCGAACTCCTGCGAGAACACCGCGGGGATGCCGCT
>JAXDMI010000737.1:0-4243 GCA_034666145.1 Myxococcales bacterium
TCCGGCGCGAGCTCGAAGTCGACGGCGGGCATTTCCTCGACGCTGTTCTTCGTCAGCGCGAACACCTTGCAGAGGTGCGAGTGCCCGATGAGCGTGAGGTGACCGAGCTTGTCCCAGAGCGGAAGGCACTCGCGCGCCTGCTCGGGCGCGAAGATGTACTCGAACTCCTCGAGGCGAACCGGCGAGCCATGACAGAGGAGGACCTTCTCCTCTTCGAGCATGTGCTGGTAGGGCAGCTGCTTCAGCCACGCCATGTTCTCCGTGGAGATCATCGCGGCGTGGACGTCGAGCGCGTGGCGCGCAGCCTCGTAATAATACGAGTAGTCCATGCGGCCCGAGACGGCAGCGTCGTGGTTGCCGAGGATCGTCACCTTGGCGACCTCGCGCACGAGATCGGCGCATTCATTGGGCGATCCGCCGTAACCGACGGTGTCCCCAAGGCAGTAGTAGACGTCGATGCTCTCCTTTCCAAACGCCTCGAGCACGGCCGAGAGCGCTTCGAGGTTCGCATGGATGTCGCTGAAGACACCGATCCGCATAGACTTACCAGGCTAGGCGGCATCGCCTCAAACGGGAAGAGGTATAAAGAGGAAGTTCAAGATGTCCGAGCCTTCCGACCCGCCGTCTCCTCCTTCCCCGCCGGCTCCGCCGGCTGCCCCCCCCTCTTCTCCCAAGAACGGTTCGAACGGCGCCGGCTTCCATCACGAGCCGGAGCCCGAGCCCGACCCTTTGCCGGCACCGCCTCCCCAGGTGGCCGAGCTGGTGGCCGCCTGCATGCGGTTCGTCGCGACGAAGTACAAGGTCGCGTTGGACGGCTCGCCGGACACGCTGAGCCTGGTCGATCAGTACATTCGCGAGGCTCGTACGGCCTATCAGGCGCGTCCCGAGAGCATCGATCTCGTCGCGCCGGCGGTCGGCGCCTACCTCGGCGAGGTCATGCGGCAGGAGTTCGCCGCCGAGTGGTTCGCCGACGGCTCGCACGAATCGTGGCGGCTCTACTTCCACCACGTCTTTCTCGCCTTCAATCCCATCGGCATGGCGCGGGAAGCGATCACCATGAAGGAAGAGGAAGGCTGGAACGCACACCTCACGCTCGATCCGGCGGAGCGGGAGCCCATCGAGGAGCGCCTCGCGGTCATGCCGGACGTCGACGAGGACGAGTACTACCTGCCGACGACGAAGTTCGACGTCATCACGGTGGTCGTCGAGACGCTCCTCGCGCGCGCCGAAGCCGCGGGCACGAGCGACGTCACGTTCAGCCGCGAAGACTACGACTGACCGCAGGGAATGGAGTGTGGGCGTGCGAACCTGCACGCCGACCGACTGACTGACGCTCAGCGCACGCCCGCGTCGTTCGCGACGCCGAGCTGCACGACGCCGGGGACGACTTGCGTGACGGGCGGCTCGAACGATTCGCCGAGGAACGTGCGCGACTGCACGATGTAACGACCGCGCTGCAGACCGGAGAGGACATCCTTCGCGCCCGGCGCAGCCCATGCGACGGGGACGCCGTCGACGTGCAGCACGCGCAGCTGATCGGTGGTGTTGGTGACGACGAGACCGTCGCCGTTGCCGTGCGGCACCGCGGGCATCTCGATTGGCCCGGTGCGAAATGCGCCGAGCTCCGGCGGCGAGAGCGACGCCTGCACCCCCGCCACGAGCAACGGTAGCGCGGCAAACGTCGCGCCCGACGGCGGAACGAGGAGCGACGTCGTCGGGAGATCGCTCTTGTCGCGCTTGAGCAATCCAGTGACCTCGAAGGTCATCGACCCGCGCGCGGTCCAGCGCAGCTCGGCGCGCATCGGCAGCTCGCCGTCGGCGCACAGCGCGCTCGAAGGCGGCGCGTTCATGAGATCGAGCAAGAGCCGGCACAATAGGATGCCGCTGTCACCGAGATCCGCGACGCGACCGATCTCGAACGTGGCCTTCGCTGCGCGCGTCGCGACGTCGACACGCCGCGTGCGGATGCCGATCCGTTTTCCGACGTCGTCCTTCAGCGCGAGCTCGGCAGGCGTGACCGGCGCGACGTCGAACCGACGCTCCCCGATGAGCGCGCGCAACGTGCCCGGCGCGAGCGGTCGATAGGTCGCTGCGCCGGGCCACACCACGACGTGACCGTAGCGATCGGCCCGCGCGCGCAGCTCGGTGTCCTGCGGGAGCACCCACCCCGTGCCCAGCAGCGCGACGCGCATGCGTGACGCGCCGAGCTCGACGGACAGACGGAGCTCGGTCTTCTTCCGCGCGGCGTCGAGGCCCGCGTTGTTGACCTCGGGCGCGCGCACGGGACCGCTGAGATCCCCTTGCTTCATGACCGCCGAGAGCGTGTACCCGGTCGTGGCCGTGCCCAGCGAATCGGCCGCCAGCGCGACGTCGCCGCGCATCGGGGTCGGCGGCGGACCTCCTTCGGGCGAGGCCGTCACGGTCTCGCTCGCTGCCGCCGTCGGCGTGTTGGCGAGCGGAGCGGGCATCGCGCTCGCTTGCGGGCTGGGCGTCGCCGTCGCGTCGGGTCCGCCCTCCTTCGCCCCCGAGGGCTTGCAAGAGCCGATCGCAAACACCGCAACGGCGGCGAGCGCGAGCGACGTGCCGGAGGCGGAGGTCCGGCTCACCATCACCGCATGCGGAAGTCGGCGACGATGTGGACGCGGGGATCGAGCGGCGGCGCGCCGGGAAGATGCTGCGTGTCGACGAAGATCACTTCGGCGTCGGGGTTCATCTCGAGGAACGCGTTGCAGTTCGCGGGCTCGTTGTCGAAGGCCGCGACGACGCGACCGACGCGCGCGAGCTTCGGACCTTCGGTGCGCTTGAAGAGCTCGTCGGGGATCTTCGCGTCTGGCTTGCAGACGAGCTCGGTGCCGACCACGCCGATGGGGAACCCGAGATCACGAAGGCTCTGGAAGGAGCCGAGGCCCATGAGCGGCAGATCGCGACCCGTGAAGTACACGAGGATGGCGCCGGCCTCGTAGCAGGCCTTCGCGAGCTCGACGGAGCCGTCGATCGCGATGTCGTGCTTCAAGTAGTCGTCGGAGAAGAAGCGCGTCTTCCAGAACGCCTCGGCGCGCTCGGCGAGCTCGGGGTGCTCGAGCCCGAGCTTGCGCAGCGTGTCGCCCAGCAGGTACGCGAGGTGCTCGGCGCGCGCCTTCGCGAACGTGTCGGCGGCGTCGTGCGCTTCGCCCTTCAGCTCGAGCGCGAGCTCCTGGAGGATGGCCAGCGTGCGCGGGCGATTGTCCATGAGCGTGCCGTCGAGATCGAAGACGACGACGGGTGGCGGCTGGCCAGGGGTGCTCTTGCATCGCGACACGATGCGCGACATGAGGGCTTGCTGCTCAGCGAGAGGAAGACGCTTGAAGGCGGTCGCCATCGGGAGGCGGGGGGAGGTAGCACAACGTCGCCCCCCACGGAAGGAGGCACCAACAGAGAGAGCGCCGCGCGCTGAGAGCAACGCGCTCGATCTCGACGGCATCGAATCGTGCTCGTTCGACGATCGGTCACAACAACGTCGTGATGCCCACTCCAGTTGTGCGAGTCGGCTCTACGGGCAGGCGCGTGCAGCGTCGGTTCGCGCGGTGGACGTCTCGCCTGAACTATGTATATTGTTTGAGGTATTCTCGCCGTCAGCGCCCGTCGTCGACGCCGGTGGACCAGCGATGCCGAGCGTGCTCGGCCTCCTCCGGTGTGTCACCCTTGATCGATCGTTCGCCGCCCGCCCGCGTTGACCCCTCCCCGCGCCGCGTCTTTATTCAGGTCCGCCGTCGGGTCCGTTTGACCGCACAAGCATGAGCGAGATTCCCGTAGCCTCTCCCGACTACAGCCTGCGCATCCTTTGGTCGCTCGCGCGTTGGTTGGAGGACACCAAGGGCATCGAGGTCCTCCGCGAGGTGGCGAGCAAGGCCGGCGTCCGCGCCGAGGACTTCGACGGGTCCACGCAGTGGGTCTCTCACGCGCAGTTCGAGCAGATCCTCACCGCGGCGTACGAGATCGCCGGCGACGAGGAGACGTTCAGGACCGCCGCGGGGCATCGCTTCGTCGAGAGCTACGGCGCCTTCCGCTACATGATGTGGGGGCTCTCGCAGCAGCAGATGTGCGACGCAGCCGCGAAGTACTCCGGCAAGGTCGTCACGAAGGTAGGACACTTCGAGGCGCTCCTGTCGGAGCGGACCAGGTTTCATCTTCGGTACCGGAGCGCCCGTCCGGAGTCCCGCCTCTTGTGTCTGGTGAGACAGGTGGGCTGGACGATAGGCCCCAC
>JAXDMI010000738.1:0-3796 GCA_034666145.1 Myxococcales bacterium
CTCAACACGACGCTCACCGACAATCGCGAGCGCATCAACCGCACGATGGCGAACCTCGAGTCGCTCACCACCGAGGCCAACACGCTCACCGTGCACGCGCGCACGCAGTACGTCGACAACCCGAAGATCGCGCGCACCATCGACAACATCGACCGGCTCTCCTCCGACATCCAGAAGGACAGCGGGCCCATGCTCAAGGACGCGCGCGAGTCGCTCGCGAACCTCAATCGCGCCTCGAAAGTGGTCGGCGGCGAAGAGGAGCAGGTCAAGCTGAAGAAGACGATCGAGGACGTCGCTCAGCTCGCCGCTCGCGCCAACGCCACGGCCGCCGATGCGCAGGCCATCGTCCAGCACATCAAGAAGGGCAACGGCACCGTCGGCGCGCTCGTCATGGATGAGGCCATCTACGACGACGTCCAGGAGATGGTCCGCGACCTCAAACACAACCCGTGGAAGTTCCTCTGGCGCGAGTGACCGCTCAGCCGTCTGCGCCGGCGTCGGCCGGCGGCATGCTCGTGTCGGGCATGCTCGTGTCGGGCATGCTCGTGTCTTGTTGAACCGGGCTGTCGGTCGGGTTCGCCTCGTTCGGACCATCGCCGCCCGCCTCGGCAGCCGCGCCGGCCTCCGGCGGCGGACGCCCTGTGACCTGCGATAGGTCGTCCGAGCACAGCCGCGCGCCGCCGCGCTGCGGCACGCATACGAGGCCGTCCTGGCAGTCCGTCGCTGCGAAGCACTCCTGGCCTGGTCCGGACAGCGAGGTCTGTGCGGCACACGCGAACATGATCAGCGTGACGAGACCCACGCCGAGCGCGCCCATCACTACGGCGGCGCTCGTGCGGCGCCCACGGTTGGGACGGCCGGATTCAGGGCGGAGCAACCGACCGGGCTTCACAAAGGAAATTCTACGCGATCGTCAACAGCACGTCGCCTTCGTTGACCGCCTGGCCCTCGGCGCAGCTGATCTTCTCGACCTTTCCCGCGGCCGGCGCCTCGACGGGCATCTCCATCTTCATCGACTCGAGGATCACGCAGGTCTGCCCTTCCGTGACCGAGTCGCCCTCTTTGACCTCGATCTTCCAGACGGTTCCCGTGATGTGCGCGTTCACGTTATGAGCCATGGGCGGCATCCTCCAACGGGTGATGCTTCCCACGCAACGCCAAAGACCCGGAACGAGACCCAAACCCCGTGAGTCGTCGCGGGTCTAAAGTCGCGCGCGATACCGTTTGCGCACACTCGCCACGCCGAGTACCTTTTCACGGCAGGCGTCCGTAACACCTCTGGCAAAAGCCAGTTCCGAACCCGCAGCACCCCCCCAGAGCACCTGAAATGGCGGAACAGAAAGAGAGCTCCGTTCTCTTCTCCCTCAAAGAGCTGATGAGCCTCGAGGAAGATCGCATCAAGCAAGAGGACGACGACAAGAAGCGCAAGGAGGCTGCCGAGCTGCATGCTCGTCAGGAAGCCGAGCGCCGAGCACGCGAGGCCGAAGAAGCCCGCATGATGGGCGAGCAGGAGCGCAGCCGTCAGGAAGCGCAGCGACAGCGCGAGGAACAGGCTCGCGTCGAAGCCATTCGCCAGGGCGAGGTCGAGTAGGCTCGCCACGAGGCGGAGCAGCAGGCGCGCCTCCGTGCGATGTCCCAGCAGCAGGAGCACGAGCGTCAGCTCGCCGCCCTCTCGCAGGACAAGAAGAAGAAGCAGCTCACGTACATCGCGCTCGGCATCGGCGCGCTGCTGATCCTCGGCGGCGCGGGCGGTGGCTACGCGTTCTATCGGAGCGGCGTCGAGCAGGCGCGCGTCACTGCGCTCAAGAACGCCGAGATCGCCGAGCAGAAGGCGCAGCTCGACAAGCTGATGGCCGACCTCAAGGCCCAGAGCGATGCGATCGCGACGGCGCAGGCCGAAGCGGCGAGCGCGAAGAGCGACGCCGATCGCCTCGCAGCGCAGCAGAAGCTCGCCGCGGCGCAGGCCGAACAGAACCGTACGCGCGCGAACATCGCCGCCGTCCAGAGCCGCCCCGCAGGCGGTGGTGGCGGTGGTGGCGCCGGCAAGGGCACGCCGCGTCCGGCATGCACCTGCCAGGCAGGCGACCCTTTGTGCGCGTGCCTCTGAGCGTGCTCTAACGAGCACTTCCTGTCCTAGTCCGGGGGGAAGCCCCCCGGAGCCCCCCAGGATCGTGCTGCGCGGAAGCATTCGGAGCACCGATCGCAGGACCCCCCAACCGCCGCGTGAGGTTGCGTTGCGCTTGGGGCTCCCTATTTTTGGCGGCGATCGTGTAAGAAGGCGTCGTGGTTGATCGACCCCCGATCGCGTACGCGCTCGATTTTGCGAGTGCGCACGAGGCACGCGAGGCCGCGCTACGCGTCGCGCCCGCCATCGGGATGATCAAGGTCGGCCTCGAGCTCTTCGTCCACGAAGGGCCCGCCATCGTGGCGCTCGGCAGAGAGGTCGGTCTCCCCGTCTTCCTGGATCTGAAGCTCCACGACATCCCCGAGACCGTCGAGCGCGCCGTCGCGCAGGCCGCGCAGCTCGGCGCGCGCCTCGTCACCGTGCACGCGAGCGGCGGCCGCTCCATGCTCGCGCGCGCGGTCGCTCGCGCCGCGGCCGAGGGCGGCGACCTCGCCATCTGCGCCGTCACCGTGCTCACGTCGCTCGACGACGCCGACCTCCGCGACATCGGCATGACCGGCAGCCCCGCCGAAGCTGCGGTCCGCCTCGCGCGCGTCGCCTTCGACGAAGGCGTTCGCTGGTTCGTGTGCTCCCCCGCCGAGGTCCGCTCGCTCCGCGCCGCGCTCGGCAAGGACGCGGTCCTCGTCACGCCCGGCGTCAGGCCCGCGAACGCCGCGCGCGGCGACCAGAAGCGCGTGGCTACGCCGGAGCAGGCCATCGCCGACGGTGCAGACTGGGTGGTCGTCGGCCGACCCATCCGTGATGCCGACGACCCGCTCGCCGCCGCTCGTGCCATCGCCTCCGCGATCGCGAGCGCCATCACCTCGAAGGAAGCAAGGACATGAGGCTGATCACGGGGCTCCAGGCGGTGCGCGAGGCGATCCGCGTGCACGGCGACAAGCTCGAGAAGGTCTTTCTCGTCAGCGACGGAGGCCCGCAGATCGACGCCGTCGCGCGCTTCGCAGAGGGTCGCGGCGCGACCATCACGCGCCTCGATCGCCTCGAGCTCGATCGCATGGCCCGTGGCGCGCGCCATCAAGGCGCCATCGCGCACGCGCCCGATCTCACCATCGTCCCCATCGAAGTCGTCATCGAGAGCTTCACCGACAACCCCACCGCGGTCATCGTCGCGCTCGACGAGATCGAGGATCCACAGAACTTCGGCGCCGTCATCCGCTCCGCCGTCGCGCTCGGTGCCACCGGCGTGATCTGGCCCGAGCACCATGCTGCGCCGCTCAGCCCCGCCACGTTCCGCGCGTCGGCCGGCGCCGTCGAGCACGCGCTGCTCTGCCGCGTCGCCGCCTTGCCGCGCGCCATCGAGCAGCTCCGTGAGGCCGGCGCGACCGTCATCGGGCTCGACGCGCATGCCGAGCACCTCGTCGAGGACGTCACGGCAAGCGGCCCCGTCGTCCTCGTGGTCGGTGCCGAGGGCAAGGGCCTCCGCGGCCCGGTGAAGAAGGCCTGCACACAGCTCGCGAAGCTCGGCATGAAAGGCCCGATTGGCTCGCTCAACGCCTCGGTGGCGGCGGGCATCGCGCTCTACACCGTCCTCCGGCGGCGCGGCGAAGCATGAACACACCGGGTAGCACGAGGCCCGTCGTACGAAGCGAGAAGAACGGCTTCGTCACCACC
>JAXDMI010000739.1:0-7332 GCA_034666145.1 Myxococcales bacterium
TCCTCGGTACGCCGCGCATGAACCTCGTCGAGGGCAGCGTGTCCGGCGACGTCATCACGTGCGGTCCGTTCCGCGTGCCGGCGCCGGCGGCGGTGCGAGCGGCAAAGAGCGCGGGCACCGCGGACAGTGTCGTGGTCGGCATCCGTCCCGAGGACGTCCATCTCGCGAAGGAAGGGGAGGAGGGGGCAGCGCACTTCGAGGTGGCGGTGTCCGAGCCGCTCGGCGCCGAGACGCATCTCGTGCTCCGCGCCGGCGACGTCGAGCTACGCGTTCGGGCACCGGGCTTCGATCCGCGACCGACGGGCACCGTCGTGTACGTGACGATCGATGCATCACGCATGCATGTCTTCGAGCCGAGCCCGAGCTCGCAGCGGCTCGCATGAGCCTCACGCGCCGCGCATTCGTGGCCGGCGGAGCGGCCGCTTCGCTCGCGGCGCTCGGCGGGACGGCGGGCTGCAAGCGCGCGCTCCGTGACGATCGCGGCCGCGTGCGCCTCCGCCTGTGGTTCTCGCTCGGCGGACGCAATCGCGAGGTGCTCCTCGAGATCGTGAAGCGCTTCCACGCGACGCAGGACGAGATCCACGTCGAGCCCGTCTACCAGGGCGACTACTTCGAGTCGCTCGCGAAGCTCCGCACCGCCATCGCCGCGAAGGCCGCGCCGGCGCTCAGCCACGTGGTCGCGGAGGTGGTGCCGTACCTCGCACGGGCCGGCACGCTCGAGTCGCTCGACGGCTACCCCGGCATGCGCGAGATCCCGTTCGTCGCGCCGCTCGCGCAGTCGGGTGGCTTCCGCGGCAGAGGCGAGCGTCCGCTCCAGGGCATCCCGCTCAATCGGTCGACGCCGCTCATGTACTGCAACGGCGACGTCTTCGCGAAGGAAGGCCTCCGTCCGCCGACCACGTGGAGCGAGATGCTCGAGGTCGCGAAGGCGCTCACGCGCCCGGGGCGTTGGGGGCACGAAGTGCCTATTTCCTGGTGGTTTTGGGTGGCGCTCGTGGGTCAAGCGGGCGGCACCGTCTTCGACGAGAACGGCCGCGCGACGCTCGGCGACGAGGCCGGCGTGCGCGCGCTCACGCTGTGGCAAGACCTCGTGCATCGCGAGAAGGTCATGCGACCGCCGCCGGGTCGCGACTACGACGCGTGGAACGTCGTCAACCAGGACTTCCTCGGCGGACGCGCCGCCTTCATCTGGACCAGCACCGCGTACATCCGTTACCTCGAGGACAACGCGCGCTTCCCCGTCATCGCCGCGCCGCTGCCTCGTGACGTGCGCGCGTCGGTGCCGACCGGCGGCACGTTCTTCGTCGTGGTGAAGCAAGCGCCCGACGAAGAGAAGGCAGCCGCGGCGCGCTTCCTCCGCTTCTTCTGCGAGGCGGAGCAGGCGGCGTATCTCTCGACGCGTACCGGCTATCTCCCGATCACCACGCCCGCGGTTTCGCTCATGCGCGCCGAAGGATTCTTCGCGAAGCACCCGAACGACGCCGTCGCGCAGGCGCAGCTCGCGAGCGTCGAGCCGTGGCCGTGGGAGCCGCTGCTCTTCCGCATCGAGCGCGACATCGTCGACCCGCGTCTCGAGGAGGCGGTGCTGCTCGACCGCGATGCCGCGACTGTGCTCGCCGAAGCGCGTACGCTCGCGGCGCGGCCGGGCTGATCCGCGACGCGTTGCGCACGCGGGACGCGGATCCGCCACGATCCAGATGGCCCAGGAGCGGAGCCCGAAAGGCCGGATTTCTGCGGGATTTTCGCGCGGCGCTCCAGTTGCATATGTAGGCGTGTGTCGGTCCGTCTAGCGTCGGTCTCTCTCTCCTTGATCGCGGTCGTCGCGGCCGTCGCGGTCGGCGCATGCGCATCGGCGGACAGCGTCGCGGACGACAGCGCCACGCAACCCGACGAGCTCCGTTCGAAGGACCTCCCGGCGTGTCTCGGTCAGAGTCAGCCGATCTCGCTGTTCCAGAACCTTCCGTTCGCCGACGTCACCGTCGCCGGCGCGACCGGACCGTTCCTCGTCGACTTCGCGACCACGGGCTCGGCGATCGACGTGCTCGCATTCCCCACGCCTTTGACGGCGGCACGGTGTCCGCTCGGTGCGTCGTGCTCGTTCGACGGCTTCACGTTCTTCGGCGGCTGGGGAACCGTGACCCTCGTCTCGGAGGAGCTCGACTATCCCGGAGCCGCTCTCCATCAAGCGGGGATCCTCGGCACGGACTTCCTCGCCGCGAACGTCTTCACGCTCGACTACGAGCGTAGGCAGATCCGGCGCAGCAACGGCGGCGCGTGTGACGACGCCGCGCTGACGCGCGCCGGCCTGCGCGCGCTCTCGACGAAGGGCTTCTACGGACTGGGCTCCGCAGAGCGGAAGCCGATGAGCGACGTCCTCGCCACGGCCGGCTCCGGTCCCGTTCCCAACGTCCCCACCGTTCCGGTGCGCGTCGCCGGCGTCACCGCCATCGCCCAGCTCGACACGGGCTTCGCCGACGTCCGCGTCCCGCACTCGGTGAACATCAACGCTGCGTTCTTCGACGCCATCCGCGCCAAGAGCCCGGACTCCATCCTGCGCGACGCGGCGAGCGATCTCTCGCTCACCACCTGCGCCGGCGTCGCCGAGTCGGTCGAGGCCTGGCGCATGGCGCCCGGCACCAGCTTCGAGCTCGTCGACGAATCAGGTTCTGCGGCGCGCTCCGAGCCGGGCGCGGTGCTCTTCGTCAAGCGCACGCCGGCGGCAGCGCTGCGTTGCGGAGGCATCGGGACGTGGACCGCGCCCGCCGCTCAGGTCGCGACGTCGTTCTACGTCGATGCCGGCGTGCTGGTCTTCGATCCGTTCGCCGAGCGCGTCTGGATCACTGCGCGCTGACCGTCAGCGGTACGCGCCCGGCGTCGCGACGTGAGCGGCGGTCACGTGCTTGCCGTGGCACTCCTTGTGGATCGGACGATCGCAGTCCGCGCAGTGCATGCCTTCGCGATCGGACACGATGTTCCTCCTGCACGCCGCGCACTTCATGCCTGCGACCTGCGGTCCGTCCTTCTCCGGATCGCGCGGGCCGCGCGGGTCCTCCGTGCGCCGCTCGGCGCTCCCGCCGAGCTTGAAGCCGAAGAGGCGCGCGATGAAGTAGAACTTCGCGAAGACGAACAGCCCGAGGAGCGCGAGGGCGAGCACGCCGAAGGCGATGAAGACCGCGTCGGAGCCGCCGCTCTTCGATGCTCTCGGGCTCGGCTCCCCCTTCACGGGCGCGCGCCGTAGCGTCGCCATCGCGGCGTCGGCGTTCCTCTCGACGTCCGCCGCCGACTCGGCATCGAGCGAGAGGAAGATGACCGCCGCCGCCTCCTTCCGATCATCGGCCGTGACGAAGCAGACCCCGCCGCCGTTCGTCCAGCGGAGGCGGGCGCGCACGAAGCGCTGGTCGGCGAATGTCACGATGGTCGGCGGCTCGACCATGGCCTCCGAGAGCTCCTTCGTCATGCGTTTCGCGCGGTCCTCACCCGTGTCGAGCGCGATCTCGTCGACGACGATGTCGACGCTGTAGTGGGCGCCTTTGCCGTCGCCCCCGCCATCGCCTCCGACGACCGCGAGCGCCTCGCTCTCGCCGGCCGGCGCGCGGTCGGGACACGTCGGCCTGCCCATCGCCGCGTTCTTCACGTGCGCGAGGCACGCGCCGGGCAGCTCGATGTGAATGCCGGACTTCGGCTCGTCGAGCACGAGCAACGACGGCGTGGCGGCGTCCGCCCGAGCGACCGCTCCGTTCAGGAGCATGCCGAGCGCGATGACCAGGACGAGAGCACTGCCTCGCAGGCACGTCATCGCTCTCTTGTAGCAGCTACTAGCGGAGCGCGATCCTCGCAGCGTTACGCGAGCGCGGCGCATGATACCGTCGCGCCGGTTCAATGAAGCCGCGCGCGCGCATCCACCCCTGGCTGATGCTGGGCCCGTCGCTCGCCGCCTGGACGCTCTTCGTGTTCGTGCCGCTCGGTCTCGCGGCGTACGAGAGCCTCTTCGCCTGGGACATGCTCACCGACCCGGTCTACGTCGGAGGCGCGAACTACGCGGCCATCGCCGAGAGCGGCGAGCTATGGCGCATCCTCGGTCGCACGCTCGGCTTCAGCGTGCTCGTGGTCACGGGATCGATGGCCCTCGGTCTCGGCCTCGCCCTGCTCCTCGATCGACCGGGCCGCTTCTTCGCGTTCGTGCGCGGCTCGATCTTCAGCGCGTACGTCGTGAGCTGGGTGGCAGTCGCGCTCCTCTGGGTGCTCTTGCTCGATCCGGATCGCGGCGTCGCGGCGTCGGTGCTGCGCGTGCTGCATCTCCCGCGCGTAGGATTCCTGACCGATCCGCACGCTGCGCTCGTGACGCTCGCCGGTGTCACGATCTGGAAGATCACGGGCTACGCCATGGTGGTGTTCCTCGCAGGTCTCCGCGCGGTGCCGCAGTCCCTCCACGAGGCGGCGTCGCTCGACGGCGCGAACGCGCTCTCGCGGTTTCGCTGGGTGACGTGGCCGCTCCTCAAGCCGACGGCGGCGTTCGTCGCCACCACCAGCCTCATCGTGAGCTTCCAGGCCTTCGATGTCGTGCGCATCATGACCGGCGGAGGCCCGGCCCGCGCGACGACGCTCTTCGTCTACGCCATCTACGAGCAGGTCTTCATGAACCTGAGCGTGGGACGCGCGAGCGCGCTCGCCGTCGTCTACTTCCTCGTGCTGTGCGTGCTCGCTGCCGCGCAGCTGCGGGCCTGGCGGAGCCAGAGCGTGGGACGCCGCGCATGATGGTGGGGCGCTCACGACGGCCCGGCTTCTGGCCGATGACGCTCGGCCTCGTCGCGGCGGCGATCTGGGTGCTGCCGTACGCGTGGATGGTGATGACCTCGCTGAAGCCGCTCGACGAGATCGCGAACGATCCGACGGCGCCGTTCCCCGAGCATCCGCAGCTCGGCGCCTATCGCGAGGTCTTCGAGCTCGTGCCGGTGGGGCGCTACCTGCTCGTATCGGTGGCGGTGGCGGTGGCGATCGGCGTCTTGCAGCTCGCGCTGGCGCTGCCCGCGGGATATGCGCTCGCGAAGCTGCGCTTCGTCGGGAAGAAGACGGCGTTCGCGCTGGTGGTGGCGTGCCTGCTCGTGCCGGCGCAGGTCACGTTCGTCTCCGTGTTCCTGATGTTCTCGAAGCTCTCGCTCACCAACACATTCAGCGCGCTGGTGCTGCCGTTCGCGGCGAGCGCGCTAGGGACATTCCTCATACGGCAGGCGCTGCTCTCGGTGCCCGACGAGATCATCGAAGCCGCGCGCCTCGACGGCGCCTCCGAGCTCACCATCATCTATCGCATCCTCGCGCCGCTGCTCCGGCCGACGCTGGTCTCCGTGTTCCTGGTGAGCTTCGTCTTCCATTACTCGGACTATTTCTGGCCGCTGGTGATGACCACGGACGACACGGTGCGGACGCTGCCGCTCGGCATCGCGCTTCTGAAGGAGCCCGGCAGCGGCGTGCGCTGGCACGTCGTGATGGCCGGTAACGTCATCCTCTCGATGCCGGTTCTGGTGCTGTTCGCGATCGCGCAGAAGCATCTCGTGCGCGGTGTCGCGGGACGCGCGTAGCGCCCACGAGAGAGAAAGACGCGCGCCGGCGCGTACGTGATCCGTCTGGCGGGGCCGGGAAGATACGTGCGTGGCTCGCGGGTGATTTGTGCTCGCTCGGCTCACCCCCATGCACGTGTCGTCGTCGGCCCCGCCGGACGGCAGGAGTCGTGGAGAGCGCTCGAATTCACTCCACGACATGAAGTCTCTTGGCTCGTGCGCACTCGCGGTGCATCACTCCACGGGGGAGATCCGTCGCCGATTCCGACGAGCAGGCCGCGACGGCCCCGAGCGCCACGCACGTCATCGCGATCGTCCAGTGCAGCGCGGTGTGTCTCATCGTGTGGGGAGCTGGTGCACGGGGCAGGCCAATCGGGGGCCTGACCTGGTAACGAGGTTGTCCCGGCCGGCGCTCTAAGAAACACGGTTGTTTCTATAACAACACGCCTGCGGCGTAGGCTTGGCGCCTGGATCTACGTCGTTCCGCCCTGGGCTCGCGGTGGCGATCCTCGAGGGCTCCCTTGCGCCCGGGTCGTCGCTTCCTCCGGAGCGCGAGCTCTCGGAGCGCTTCGGTGTGTCGCGCCTGATCGTGCGACAAGCCATCCATCGCCTGGCGGACATCGGCCTCGTCCGGGTGAAGCAAGGCGGGCCGACGCAGGTGGTTCATCCCAACGACGCGCGGGATCTACGCGTGATCGAGCTCGTCTACATGCTGGGGCAAGGAGCAGCGCGCGACATCCGGGAGCTCGTGGAGCGGCAGTTCCTCCACGGCTATTCGCTGCTCTTCCTGGCCGCGAAGCGAGCCAGCAAGGAGCGCCTGCGCGCCATCGCCGACATGGCCGACGACTACGCCAACCGCGGAGCCGCCGGCGCGGAGATCGTGGCCTTCGAAAAGCGCTTTTTTACCGCGGTCGCAGAGGCAACCGACAACCGCTTCTACATGCTGGAGACGAGCTGGTGGTTCAAGCTCACCGAGGGGCACCCCGAGCGTCCACCGGTGTTCACCGACGGGCAGCGCCAGGAGTTCTACCGTCAGATCGCGCGCCGCCTCGTCGAGGATCGTGATGCGGCACGCTTCTATCTCGACTCACTGTCCCCGCTCCTCGATATGCTCGGCACGTTCGTGCTCATGGGCGGGTCGACCACGCGCTAGCGAACCGGATGCGCGATGCGCGCGCGTCTTTGGTTGACAGGATCGACCCCGACCAGGCAACGATCGCGAATCGCGTTCTGCGAAGGAGACGACCATGGCGGCTAAGAAGAAGAAGGCGGCGGCGAAGAAGTCGGGCGGCTCGAAGAAGAGCGGCAGCGCGGCGAAGAAGGGCGGCGCGGCGAAGAAGCCCGCAGCGGCGAAGAAGAGCGGCGGCGCGGCGAAGAAGCCCGCAGCAGCAAAGAAGCCGGCAGCGGCGAAGAAGCCGGCAGCGGCGAAGAAGCCGGCGGCGGCGAAGAAGCCGGCAGCCCCGAAGGCCGCGGCAGCGCCCGTGAAGACCATCGCGAAGAAGCTCGGCGCGAAGGCGCGCGAGATCGTCGACGCGGGTGTCGACCTCGTGAACAAGGCGCGCAGCGGCAAGAGCGGCAAGGGCGACGACGGCGAGGAGTAGTCCCCGCGGCCCGAACGGTACGGTGCGTGGAGCCTTGAAAGAGGCGCCTCGCGCCGTGCCGCTCGGACCTGTTCCCCCGGGCATTCGACCCATTCCTGTGACCGTGGGAACGGAATGTTCCTGCAAGCCTGGAATCCTTGATGCGGTGCGCGATCGACCTCGACAAAGGCGAATTC
>JAXDMI010000740.1:0-3261 GCA_034666145.1 Myxococcales bacterium
CGACGAGCACTCCGATCCACGGCTCCTCCTCGTAGGTCGACATGGCGGCGAACCACATCTGCCAATCGAGCCGGTAGTGATACGGGCTGACGAGACACGGTCGTCGCATGACGTCACCCGGCTTGCACGGCAGCTCGTAGTCCTCCCATTTCGTCGTCTCGGTGATCTCCTCGTCGCGCGTGCCCTGCAGCACCACCTCGTTGCGAACGCGGCTGACGCTGCCGAACGCGCCATACGTGTTGACGAGATGAAGCGGCGCGAACGATGCGTTCATCTGCTGCTGGCTCGAGAGCAGGTTGACGACCACCGGGACGCTGAGCAGCCCGACCAGCACCGCGAACCCCGCGGCCATCTTGGCGTGGAGGCGTGACGGTGAAGGCGCGGCAGCCGCCATCCACACAGCGAGCCGCGCGCGGACACGCTTCGGTGAGAGACGCAGAATGAGCGCGTCGTCGAAGCACGCGAGCGCCGGCACGATGGTGAGCCAGTTCAAGAAGGAGAGGTTGCCGCTCACGATGAGGACCACCTGGAACGCCACGAAGAACGCGCCGGCGAGCCGACGCGCGACCCGTGGACCCACGACGAGCAACGGCGCGCCGAGCTCGACGAAGTGGTTGAAGCCGGCGCCCATCATGTGGGCCGAGCGCGGCAGCTGGTGGAAGAGCCAGCTCGCGGGGCTCGGATTGGGCTGCGTCTCGTAGTGGTAGAGGAGGCAGGTGAGGTCTCGCCAACATGGATCGCCGCGCAGCTTGATGAGCCCGGCCCCGAGCATGATGCGCACCACGAGCCAGCGCATCAGCCAGATGACGGACGTCGGCGGCGGGCTCGCGAACGGTCGCCACGTGCGGAGGGGACAGAGGAACGCCGCGAGCATCCCCGTCTCGAGGAGCTGGATCTCCCAGCCGTAGCCCCAGAACACCTGCCCAATCGAGTGGAGCGAGAGCTGGATGACCCAGAGCGCGATCATCACGACGGCGTTGGTGACGCCGAGCATGACGGCGGCGGCGAGCACCGCGCCGATCGCGCACGTCGCCACGATGGTGGTGTCGGAGGCGTCGATCCAGAAGAGGGAGGGGAGGCGAATGAACCCGTCGAAGCGCGAGCCCGTCACGCGCGCGATGTCGTCGAGCCAGTAACGCGCGGGCAGGAGACCGTGCTCGCCGATGAGCGCCGGGCCCTGACGAATGGTCGAGACGAACGCGACGAAGTAGACGAGGCCGAGGAGCCGGAGGATCGCCGCGCGCACCAGGAGAAAGGACGAGCCGTCCTTCCACCACGCGACGAAGCGCGAGCGCGAGCGGAAGGCCTTCACGCCCTCTTCGCTCGATTCGCTCGATTCGCCCGATTCGCTCGATGGGCTGGATTCGTCGGCCGCGCCATCCATCGCCCAACAAGATAGTCCCGGGCGGCAGGGCGCGCTCGACGGCAGGGCTTCGTTTGGCTAGACGCTTCTACGTGAAGCTCATCGTCCTTCGTACCGGGGATGCCGCCGCGCCCGTCGCCGCGCGTCGCGGCGAGTTCTTCGGCTGGATCAAGCGCGAGGTCGGCGACCTGTGGCAGGGCGACTGGGTCGAGCACGACGTGCGCAAGGACGACCCGCTCCCCGGACCCCGCGATGCGGCCGGTTTCGTCATGACCGGCTCGTCGAGCAGCGTGACCGAGCGTGCGCCGTGGATGCTCCGCGCGGAGCAGCTGATCCGCGACATCGCAGACGCCGGCACGCCGCTCTTCGGGATCTGCTTCGGCCACCAGATGGTGGGTCAGGCGCTCGGTGGTCGCGTGGACAAGAACCCGCGCGGTCGTGAGATCGGCAGCGTCGACGTGCGCGTGCTCCCGCACGATCCGCGCGATCCGATCCTCGACGGGATCGGCGATCGCTTTCGCGTGAACGGTACGCACGTCGACTCGGTGGTGGAGCTGCCACGTGGCGCGCGCGTCCTCGCCGAGACCGACCTCGAGCCGTACGCCGCGTTCGCGATCGGTGACACCATCAAGTGCGTCCAATTCCACCCCGAGATGGATGGCGACGCGATGCGCGGTTACGTGGAGGCGCGGGCGCACCTCATTTCGGCCGAAGGCGGCGACCCCCAGACCATCCTCGCTCGTGTCGCCGATGCGCCCGACGGCGCCTCGACCCTGCGGAGCTTCGTGCGCCGCGTGGTCCTGCGATGACGCGCGCGCCCGGCGCGAGCATCGCGTTCGGGATGGCGATCACGTTCGCGATCGCAGCTGCGACCGCGCCCGGCGTCGCGGGCTGCGATTCGGGCGCGGCAACCCTCGCTCGAGGGCCGATCACTGTGGGGGCCGCGCGCTATCACGTGGACGTCACGAGCGACGGCCGCGCGATCGTCTTGCGGCGCAGCAGCGAGGCGCTCCTCGTGCTCGGCGAGGACGCGTTCCAGGCCGGTGTCGTGGACGCCCTCGACGACTCCGCCAGCTACGACCCGTACGCCCTCGACGGACGAGAGAGTGAAGCCGGCGTCACGTTTCGATCGCCGGCGGGCTTTCACGTGGACGTGCTGACGGGCAGCGGGGAAGCCCGTCCTGGTGCAGCCGTCACGTTGGATTATGGAGACGGCCTCACGTTACGGATCGAGATTCGCGAAAAGAGTGAAGGCGGCTTCACGTTCGACATGACGCCTGGCGTGAACGTGACGGGTAACCCGGCCGTCGCGCTCCTGCGGATCCGGGCCCGCACGTCCGGGGATCCGCACGAGGGCTTCTACGGGCTCGGCGAATGGGAGGACTCGGTCGACCACCGCGGCAAGCTGCGTGCGATGCAGCTCGAGGCCGACCTCGACCTGGAGAGCGCGAACAACGAGGCGCACGTGCCGGTACCGTTCCTGCTCGGGACGCACGGCTGGGCGATGTTCGTCGCGACCACCCGCGCGGGCGCCTTCGACGTCGCGCGCAAGGATGCCGGCGCCGTCGAGGCCACGTTCGCGGTGGCACCGCGCGGTGGGACCGACGGCGCGCCCGAGGCGTTCCGCATGTGGCTGTTCGGGGCGGATGCGCCGCTCGATCTCGTGAAGCGCTCCTACGAGGTCTCGGGCGACGCTCGCGTGCCGCCACCCTGGGCGCTCGGGCCGTGGATCTGGCGCAACGACAGCCGCGATCAGAAGGAGGTCGAGTCGGACGTGGCCACGATCCGTCGTCTCGATCTGGCAACGTCCGGGATCTGGATCGATCGTCCTTACGCCAGCGCCGTCAACTCGTTCGACTTCGACCCGGCGCGATACACGGATGCCAACGCGCTCGTCG
>JAXDMI010000741.1:0-7591 GCA_034666145.1 Myxococcales bacterium
GCTCATGATCCTGCGCGTGGTCATCGTGGTGCTGGCGTCGCGTATCGCACGCACCGGTGACACGCGCGCCATCGCGCTCGGGCTACGGAAGCTCGGCGCGCCCGACGTCATCGCGGCGTCGATGGACGCGGTGCTGGCCCTCCTCGGCACCGACGAACGCATGCGCGGACGTGGCGGAGGAGGAGGCGGAGGCGGCGGCGGGGGCGGAGGCGGAGGAGGCGGAGGAGGCGGAGGAGGCGGAGGAAATCGCACGCCCCGTGGCTTCGTCGCCGGCGTGAGCGGCTTCTGGGCGAGCCTCAAGCGCATCGCGCGCGGCGACGTCGGGCCGATCGTCGACCGCATGCATCGTCAGATCGCGCGCGCCGAGGAGTACGTCGACAGCGTCGACGACGAGCACCAGGACGACGCCGACGACGGGCCCGCGCGACCTCGCCGCGATCGCCGCCTCGCAAAGGACATCGCGCTCATCGCTGGGCTCTCGCTCACGATGCTCGGGATCAAGGCGCTCAAGCTCCTCCCCAGCATCCCGTTCGCGCCCGGCCACAAGCTCGTGCTCCTGACGCCGCTCTACATCGTCGCGACCCTACGCACGCGGACGCGCTTCGGCGCGACCCTCACCGGCCTCGTGATGGGCTCCGTCGCATTCCTCCTCGGTGACGGCCGCTACGGCATCTTCGAGATCCTGAAGCACGTCACGCCTGGGATCGTGTGCGACCTCTTCGTACCGCTGATGGTGCGTCTCCATGGTGCGAAGCAGCCGGGGGGTCGGGCGCTGGGCCGTCTGGCGTGGTCGGTCCTCGGCGGCATGATGGGGCTCGGCCGCTTCGCGACCATCTTCACGATTACGCTGGCGGTGCAGGCGCCCTCGGTGGCCTGGGCGTTTCTCGTCCCGGGGCTCATCATCCACACCACGTTCGGGGTACTCTCTGGGCTGGTGAGCTCACCCCTCATTCGCGCGCTAGCCCTTGAAAACAAGGCTCCTCCAGGACGAGTTGTGACAAGCGTTGTTGCAAGCCAGGAGGCGGAAGCCATGACAAAGGAAGAGACATGACGAAGTTGGTCACGGGCGACGGCCGGACGCACATCGAGTCCGCGCTCATGCGGGAATCACTCGTCGATCGACGGGTCATCGCGAAGACGAGCTCCGACGAAGAGTTCGCCATCATGCCCGACGTCGTCATGGTCGGCATCGGCGGTCAGTCGATCTTCGATCGCGGCAAGGGCGCGGTTCGTCCGCTCGTCGAAGAGCTCGCCAACATCCGCGCGAGCAAGAAGCACAAGATGGTGCTCTCGGTCGGCGGCGGCACGCGCGTTCGTCACACGATGAGCGTGGCGCTCGATCTCGGCCTGCCGCTCGGCGGCGTCGCGCAGCTCGTGGGCGCGATGGAAGAGTGCAACGCGGTCTTCCTGAACGCGCTGCTCGCGAAGTACGGCTCGATCGTCATGCAGCGCGAGCACTTCTGGGAGCTGCCGCTCTACCTCGAGACGGGGATGCTCCCGATCGTGATCTCGACGCCGCCCTACCACTTCTGGGAGCCGCCGCCCGAGGACAAGGGCGTGCTCCCCGCGCACGGATCGGACTTCGGTCTCTTCATCCACGCCGAGGTGCTCGGCGCGAAGCGGATCATCTTCGTGAAGGACGAGGACGGTCTCTACGACAAGGATCCGAAGAAGCACAGCGACGCGAAGCTGATCAAGAACACCACGCTCGAGGCGCTCATGAAGAACATGCCCGAGGAGCTGATCCTCGATCACGCCATGTTCACGTCGTGGCAGCGCGCGCGGCACATCAAGCACGTGCAGATCGTCAACGGCCTCGTCCCCGGTCAGCTCACCAAGGCCCTCGCCGGTGAGCCGGTCGGCACCGTCATCGTGAAGGAGTCCTGAGATGAACAGCCCCCACGAACGACGCAAGCTTCCCAGCCGCCTCGCGGACGCCTCGCTCACCTCGAAGGGCGACGCGAAGGGCTTCGAGTATTCGCCCGTCGCGATGATGCCCGACGTGAAGGTCATCAAGATGGGCGGTCAGTCGATCATGGACCGCGGGCGCGAGGCGGTCTTCCCGATCCTCGACGAGCTCGTGGCCGTGAAGGACAAATACAAGCTGCTCCTGTGCTGCGGAGGCGGGACGCGCGCGCGTCACGTCTATGCCGTGGCGAGCGATCTCGAGCTGCCGACGGGTCTCCTCGCCGCGCTCGGCGGATACGTCCCGCGCCAGAACGCGCGCATGCTGCAAATGCTCCTCGCCAAGCACGGCGGCATCTACATCATGAACGACGACTTCGAGAAGCTGCCGCTCTACTTCAACATGGGCTGCATCCCGATCATGACGGGCATGCCCCCGTTCGGTTACTGGGAGAAGCCCACCGAGGGCGGCCGCATCCCGGAGCACCGCACGGATGCCGGCGTGTTCCTCACGGCCGAGGCGCTCGGCAGTACGCGTGCGCTCTTCATCAAGGACGAAGCGGGCCTCTTCGAGGACGATCCCAAGAAGAACAAGAGCGCGAAGCACATCCCGCGCATCACCGCCGAGGAGCTGCTGAAGGCCGACCTCCCCGACATGGTGCTCGAGACCGTCGTCATCAAGTACCTCACGCGTTCGCGCTTCTGCACCGAGCTCCAGATCGTCAACGGCCTCGAGCGGGGCATGATCACGCGCGCGCTGGAAGGCGAGGATGTCGGGACGCTCATCACCGCGAAGTAGCAGCGCCCGCGCGCGCATCGCGGCGACGCTCGTCGCCCTTTGCGTCGCGACGAGCACGGCTGCGTGCGAGAGCAAGCGCGGCGGCGGCGGACCGGGATCCGGCACCGGCGGCGCCGATGGCGTCGGCGGCGCGCGCAAGGGCGAGCCGTTGCTCGTCGGCGCGGCGTCGGACCTCACGCCCGCGTTCGAGGAGCTGGGACCGGCGTTCGAACGCGCCACCGGCAAGCACGTGACGTTCGCCTTTGCATCGACGGGCGTGCTGGCGAAGCAGCTCGCCGAAGGTGCTCCGTACGACGTGTTCGCGGCGGCCAACATGTCCTACGTCGATGACGTCGTTCGCGCGCAGGCCTGCGACGGCGCGTCGAAGCAGATCTACGCGCGCGGTCGGCTCGCGATGTGGTCGAAGGACAAGGCCCTCCTTCCCGCCAAGCTCGAGGGCCTCCGTGATCCGAAGCTCGTGAAGATCGCGGTCGCCAACCCGGAGCACGCCCCCTACGGCATCGCCGCACAGCAAGCGATGACGCGCGCCGGCGTGTGGGACGACGTGAAGCCGCGCGCCGTCTACGGCCAGAACGTCCAGCAGACGATGATGTTCGCGCAGTCCGGCAACGCCGAGGTGGCGCTCGTCGCGCTGTCGCTCGCGATGACCTCCGGCGGCAGCTACGTCGTCATCGACGAGAACCTCCATGCGCCGCTCGAGCAGGCGCTGGTGATCTGCAAGGGCGGACCGGCCGGCGGCAAGCCCAACGAGGCGCGCGCCTTCGTCGATTTCGTCGCGTCCGAGCCCGGTCACGCCATCATGCGAAAGCACGGCTTTCTCCTTCCCGGAGAAGCCGTGCCCCCGCCGCCGAAGTAGGAGATGGATTGACCGCGTGGATTTCGGCCCGCTCCTCCTCTCGTTCGAAGTAGCAACCATCGCCACGCTCTTCGCGGCCGTGATCGGTATTGCGATCGCCGCGCTGCTCGCGAACTACCGTTTTCCGGGGCGCGATCTGCTCGACGTCATTTCGACGGCCCCCATGGTCATGCCGCCGACGGTGCTCGGCTACTACGTGATCGCGGTGCTGGGACGGTCGACTCCGATCGGGCGCGCGTACTTTGCGCTCACGGGCGGCACCATCGTCTTCACGTTCGCGGGGGCGGTGGTAGCGGCGACGATTGGCGCGTTCCCGCTCGTCGTGAAGAGCGTGCGCGCCGCGCTCGAGCAGACCGACCCCACGTTGATGCTCGCTGCGCGAACGCTCGGCGCGACGAAGCTGCGCGCCTTCTTCACCGTGCAGATCCCGCTCGCGGCGCGCGGCATCGTCGCCGCGCTGATGCTTGCCTTCGCGCGCGCGGTCGGAGAGTTCGGGATCACGCTGATGGTGGCCGGCGACATCCCGGGCAGGACGCGCACGGCGTCGCTCGCGATCTACAGCCTCGTCGAGGGGCAACGGAACCGCGAGGCCACGACGATGGTGGTGGTGCTCACCGTCCTCGTCCTCGGCTTGCTCTATGCGGGCGGCAAGCTCACGGCGCCGCGCCCGGAGGGTCGATGAGCGACACGGCCGCTCTGGCGGCGCTGGCGATCCGCATCGAGCTGAAGACGCGCGCGTTCACGCTCGACGTGGCCTTCGACGTGAAGCCCGGCGTCACCGTGCTGTTCGGTCCGTCGGGCTCCGGCAAGAGCCGCACGCTCGGTTGCATCGCCGGGATCGTGCGGCCCGATCGCGGGCGCATCGCGCTCGGCGACGACGTCTGGTTCGACGACGCGAAGTCGGTGGAGCTTCCCATCCACGCGCGGCGTGTCGCGTACGTGTTCCAGTCGCTCGCGCTCTTCCCGCACATGACCGCCGAGGACAACGTCGCCTACGGCATCGCCCGCTCGGTGCCGAAGGCCGATCGCCGCGCCCGAGCCCACGAGATGCTGGGGAAGATGCGCGTGGGTCATCTCGCGGCGCGCCGCCCGCAGACGTTCTCGGGCGGCGAGGCCCAGCGCGTGGCGCTGGCGCGCGCCTTCGCGATGAATCCGCGGGCTCTGCTGCTCGACGAGCCGTTCTCGGCGCTCGACGCCGGCGTGAAGCTCGAGCTGCTCGCCGAGGTCGGCGAATGGCTGGCGCGCGAGAAACTCCCGGCGATCCTGGTCACGCATCACGCGGAAGAGGCCAGCGCGCTCGGCGATCAGGTGGTGATGCTCGAAAAAGGCCGGGTGGTCCGCGAGGCGGCCATCGACGACCCGACGCTCTCGTTGCCGAAGATACGCGCTGCCGCTAAGTAGGGGGGCCAGTATGCCTGCCATCACGCCGGAAGAGCTCCAGCGTTGCCTCGTGCTCCTCGAGTCAATCCTGGAGGACCGCACGCTCCTCAGCGACATGCCCGAGGATCTGCGCGTCGCTTTCCTGATCGCGGCGGGTCGCGTGTCGCGGCCGACGCGCGAAGAGAATCGCCACGGCGCGAAGGCGTTCCGGCGCATCGTCCGCAAGAAGGTGCTGACGCACGATCGCGAGGTGCGCGCGTCGACGGAGATCCGCGCCGCACGACGGGCGGAGGTGTTCGAGGCGCCGCCGCAGCTGGTCGAGGGCGAAGCCGGCGCGAAGGACGACGGCGACGCCGATGCGGCCGCGGCGGCGCGCGAGCTGATCAAGCCGCGCGCTTGCTACGTGTGCAAGACCGAGTTCAAGAAGCTCCACTTCTTCTACGACGCGATGTGCGGAACGTGCGCGGACCTGAACTACAAGAAGCGTTTCCAGACGGCGTCGCTCGAAGGCCGCGTCGCGCTGATCACGGGCGCGCGGATCAAGATCGGCTTCCAGGCGGCGCTGATGATGCTGCGGGCGGGTGCGCGGGTGATCGTGACGACGCGGTTTCCGCGTGACGCTGCGTCACGGTTCGCGCGTGAGGCGGACTTCACGAAGTGGCAGGATCGCCTCGAGGTCTACGGTCTCGATCTGCGCCATGCGCCGAGCGTCGAGATGTTCGCGCGCTATCTCACGCAGACGAAGGACCGGCTCGACATCCTGATCAACAACGCGGCGCAGACGGTGCGTCGACCGGCGGGCTTCTACACGCACATGCTCGATCTGGAGCAGCGTCCGTTCGACAGCCTGCCCCGTGAGCTGCAGTCCGTGCTGGGCGGTCATGAAGCGTGCAAGGCCGCGCTCGCGATCGGGCACGACGAAGCGCATGTTCTCCCGGCGGTCGCGGGCGTGGGCGCGATGGCGGGTGGCGCGGGGTTCGTGGCGTGGCGCGGCGATGGACCGGGCGTGGGCATCCGTGCGTCCGCGGCGCTGTCGCAGGTGCCATGCGCGTATGACGATGCGTCGAACGACGCAGAGATGTTCCCGGCGGGACGTGCCGATGCGGATCTGCAGCAGGTCGATCTGCGTCCCATCAACAGCTGGCGTCTCACGCTCAGCCAAGTGCCGTCGCCGGAGATGCTCGAGGTGCAGCTCGTGAACGCGGTCGCTCCGTTCATCCTGTGCAGCAAGCTGAAGCCGCTGATGCAGCGCCATCCCACGGGTGAGAAGCACATCGTGAACGTGTCGGCGGTAGAGGGTCAGTTCTCGCGCCGGACGAAGACGGACAAGCATCCGCACACGAACATGGCGAAGGCCGCTCTCAACATGATGACGCTCACGAGCGCGCCCGACTATGCGGCCGACGGCATCTTCATGAATGCGGTGGATACGGGCTGGGTGACGGACGAGGATCCCGCCGCGCTCTCGGCGCGCAAGCAGGAGATGCACGATTTCCAGCCGCCGCTCGACATCGTCGACGGCGCAGCGCGTATCTGCGACCCCTTCTTCTCGGGCTTGCTGACGGGCGAGCACGTTTGGGGGAAGTTCTTGAAGGACTACGCAGCGTGCGCGTGGTGACCTCGGGTAGACTGTCCCCATGGCAGCAGGAACCGAACGGCGTCGTCATGTTCGTCTGAAGCCCAGCGCCGAGGTTCCGGCGCGGGTATCGCTGGTCGGCGACGGCCTCATGCGCGAGATGCTCGATATCGTGGACATCAGCGTGGGCGGCATGGCGCTCTCGGCGGCGGTGCTCAACGACACGAAGCCGGGCAAGCGCATGAAGCTCCAGATCGCGCTGGGCAGCGACGAAGAGCATGCCATCGACGTCGTGACGCGCTGGACGAACGCGGGCATCGTGGGCGTCGAAGTGGTGGACGCGGAGCCGCGCGCAGCGCAAGCGATCAGCCGCTATGTAGCCGAGCTACTGGAGCGCGGCGGCTCGGCGTAGCGCGCGCGACGCTCGGTTTGGGGCTCGTAGATGGCGGACGTCGCGGCTCCTTTCCCGTCGCCTTGGTCACGTAGAGCGTCCACGAGCTGTCGCCGAGGTGCTTGGCGACGAGCCGTAGCGTGTCGTTGAGCCGGTCGACGGCGCCAAACGTCTTCCACGAGCGTTCGCCGAACGCGCGCTCGAACCGTCGTTGAAAAGGGCGCTTCTTGTGGAGATGGCGGAAGGTCTTTCGCCATCGCTTCTCCCCCAGGGGCGTGAGGGACACGAGAAACGTGCGTCGATCCCTGGGCGCGCGGCGTCGCTGTACGAGCCCGAGCTCCATGAGCCGTCGCACCATCTTGCTGGCGCTGGTCCGCGATATCCCGAGCACTCTCCAGAGCAGGTGCTGCGGAGGCTCGACGCGAAACCCGACGATCGTCTGCATGTAATCGTACCGCGTCGGCGTGAGCTCGACGCGCAACGACAGCGCCCGGGCCGCCGCCACGGACCGCAAGTGCGCCCTCTTCATCTGAAACATCAGAAAATGCATGACCCCTCCAATCCCTCCGCTCGCGCGCGCGCCCTCGCGCCCGCGCCCTCGCGCGCGCGATGACGTCCGCGCCGCATCGCCCCTCCCCACGCATCCCCCAAGCCACCCCCACCCCCCAACCGCCCGTCCCATCA
>JAXDMI010000742.1:0-2803 GCA_034666145.1 Myxococcales bacterium
AGCAGGATTCGGCCGTTGGCGACGGCGTTCAGTGCGACGCCGCCCGCGAGCGTGAGGCGGGAGATCTGCGTCCGCTCCCACAGCGACGTGACGAGATGGAGGTACATCTCCTCGAGCACCTCCTGGAGCGATCGCGCAACGTTCTCGTGGTGCTGCACGACCGGCTCGCCGGGCTGACGCGTAGGCCCGAGGAGATCCTCCATCTTCTGGGAGAAGATCCGGCCGATCACCGGAGAGCCGTCGGCCCACGTCATCTCGACGCCGCGCGTGTGATGCGTGAAGTACTCGAGGCCAAGCTTGAACAGATCGCCGTCGACTCGCACCATCTCGCGCATCCGGTCCGCATAGACGGGCTCGCCGTAGGGCGCGAGGCCCATCACCTTTCCTTCGTCGCCGTAATGCGGGAAGCCGAGCCACTGCGTTACAGCGGTGTAGAAGATTCCGAGCGAATGAGGGAAAAGCACGCGATCGAGGACCTCGAGCGTCGACCCACGACCAGCTGCGAGCATTGTGCTCGCAAAGTCACCGAACCCGTCGAGGGTGAGCACGGCGGCATCTTCGAACGGCGAGACGTAGAACGCGCTTGCCGCGTGCGCACGGTGGTGCTCCACGTTGTGCACCTTTGCGCGCAGATGGCCGCGATCGACGCCGAGTGCGTCCGCAACGGCGGCTCCGGCCTCGCCGACGCGGGCCTGGTTCGAGAGCCGCTCCCGAACGTACGAGATGCCGGGCCGATGGCGAAGGGTGCGCCGGATCTTGGCCCCGATGTTCGCCCGGGGGTCACGTCCCACGGCGATGTGGTCGAGCTGCTCGGGCTTCAGCCCGGCTTCGGCCAGGCACCAGGCCACGGCGAGCGATGGGAAGCCCGCCACGTGCTTGACACGGTTGAAGCGCTCTTCCTCCGCCGCCGCTACAAGCTCGCCGTCGATGACGAGCGCCGCTGCGGCGTCGCCGTGATACGCATTCAGGCCGAGGATCGCGGTCATCGCGGGGATGCTACTCAGGTCGCCGGAGCGGCCCGCGCTTCGAGGAGCGCAGTTCGGCACACGTCGAGTGCCTGGTCCACGACGGCGTCCCACGTGTGCGAGCGCTCGACCACCGCGCGCAGTCGTTCCGCTCTCGCGATCCGGCCGGCATCCGCACGTGCCCCCACGATCGCCTCCGCGACATCGTCGACGTCGAAGAACGAGACGAGATCTCGACCTGCGTCGAAGAGCCGCATCGAGGCGACATCCGTGGAGAGAACCGGCACGGAGAGGCTTCCGTACTGGAAGAGCTTCACGGGCAACCCGAGCGATCGCGTGTCGACGAAGAGACCGAGGTCGAAGGCGCGCACGTGGGCATCCGCGTCGACCCCGCTCTGCAGGCCGGCGAAGATGACGGGATAGTCGACGGTCGCGGCGGCAGCGCGCAGATCGTCGACGCCCTGGCCATCACCGACGATGACGAGGGCGACGCCGTCAACGCGATCGAGCTCTCCGACGATCGTCGACAGCAGCGGCACCTGCCAGGGCATCAGGTGCCCGATCCAGCCGACGACGTAGCGGTCCGAGACCTCCCACGCAGTTCGGAGCCGGTCTGCCTCTCGGGCAAGCGCTGCGACGTCCTGTGGGAGGTCGACACCGCTCGGGATCACGGCGGCATCGTGCACGCCCGCCTCGGTGCTCAACCACTCCGCCAGCGAGCCGGAGACGACGATCGTCTTTGCCGCACGGCGGTACCGAAACTTCTCGTAGAGGGCTCCGAGAGGCTCGAGGGGCGACCGGTAATACGCACGTACGTTGTCGGCCAACAGGCCGTGCAGCTCCAGCACGTGAGGGACGCGAAGCCGCCGCGCGAGGAGTGCACCGGCGGGGTCGAGATACTCAGCGCGCTCGTACACGATCGTGGGCCGAAACGCCTCGGCCTCGCGACGGACGCTGCGCGCCCACCGCAGCGCGGAGACGATGCCCGCGGCGTCCCGGCGTAGACCGCGGACCCAGAGCGGGAGCCGGTGCCACGCCGCCGTCGCAACGGAGGCGCGGCCCTCCGGCGTCACACGGCCGGTGTAGGGCAAGACAGCGATGCCGCGACGTTCGAACTCATCCAGGAATGCCGCAACGCGATGCGAAGATCCGCTGACGCGGGACGGGTAGGGAATCGTGCGAGCGAGGTAAAGGATGCGCGGCTCCACGAGCCCTATCCAAGCGGAAGTCGTTCGGAGAGACCGGCTGATGCGGAGCGAGCGCCTCCGCCGAGGGTACGCTGCGCCGCGTAGATGGCCGCCGTCATTCAGTCGCATTCGGCCAAGCGGCATGTCCTCGCGCCTCCCGGGCGGTGGAGCGACGCGCGGCTGCGGGAGCTGTGGGAGTACCGCGACCTGCTGTACATCCTCGCCTGGCGCGATGTCCGAGTCCGGTACAAGCAGGCGGCGCTCGGTGCGGCGTGGGCTGTGCTGCAGCCCGTCGTGATGATGGGGATCTTCACCGTCGTGTTCAGCAGGATCGGCAACATCAAGACAGGCGACGTGCCGTATCCGGTCTTCGCATTCGCCGGCCTCGTCCCGTGGACCATGTTCGCAAACGCTGTCGGCGATTCCTCGAACAGCCTGGTCATGAACTCGAGCCTCGTCTCGAAAGTGTACTTCCCCCGCCTCCTGATCCCGACGAGCGCGGTGCTCGCGTGGGTCCCCGATTTCGTCGTCGGGACGACGGTGCTCTTCGTGATCATCGGCGTGTACGGGATCGTCCCGGCTTGGACGGCGATCTTCCTACCGGCGGTCCTGGTCGCGACGATGCTGGCCGTTCTGAGTGTCGGCGTCTGG
>JAXDMI010000743.1:0-2880 GCA_034666145.1 Myxococcales bacterium
CCCGCGCGCCGAGCTACGCGCGTCGCGACGGCGAGTCGTGGACGATGCCGGTCGGCGCCAAGGAGCACATGGTCCGATCGTGGGCGCCGCTCTCGGCGCGCCGACGCGACATGCGCATCTACGCGCTGTCGACGCAGGAGAACGAGACGATCGTGAAGCTGCCGCAAGGGGCGAAGGTCCTCGGACCTCCGCATCCCGCCGACGGCAAGTCGCCGTTCGGCTTCTACAAGGTCGACGTCGACGCGACCCAACCCGGACAGGTGCGCGAGAAGACGACGGTCGGAATCACCAGGTCACGCATTTCGGCCGCGGAATATGGGGCGTTTCGCACGTTCTGCGAGCAGGCCGATCGCGAGCTGGGACAATCGCTGACGTTCACGGTGGGCAAGTGATGGTGCGCCAAGTGAGGAGATCGATGAGAATCGCTCGAATCAAGAACGCTGCGCTCGCGACCGGCGTGGTGGCCGTGCTCGCAGCATGCGGGAGCCCGCCCAACGCCAACACCGCCGTCGATCTCAAGAGCCTCCGCTCGAGCGCCAAGGGCTCGGCCGACGGCGAGAAGACGGGCCGCTGGCTCCTCGACGAGATGCTCGCGCCCGGCGGCACCTCGAAGAACGCCGACGACGCGCGCGCGCAGCTCGAGCGCGCGAAGGACAAGGGGCTCTACGCATCGATCGCCGGCGGGCTCTACGACGAGACGCACGGCGAGCCGCGCAAGGCCGCACAGCAGTACGTCGCGGCGCTCGGGTTCGCGAAGAAGAGCGACGACCCCACCGCGCCGCTCGCGGCCTGGTTTGCGTCGCATCATCTCGTGAGCCTTCGTGGCAGCGTCGCGAACCTCTGGGAGCAGAACCGAACCACGCTCCTGCCGATCATCGAGGCGCCCGGTCACGTCGGCTGGCGCTCGCTCGCCGAGCTCCACGAGTGGTCTACCGCCGAAGCGCTCGACAAGGCCGAGGTGACGGGCGATGCCTACGACGCGCTCGTCACGAGCCGCATGGGCTGCGCGCGGAAGATGCGCATCGCCGGTCCGTTCGGTCGCGGCACCGCCGCCGAGCGCCGTCGCAGCTTCCCCGCCGAGCGCGCGCCGTGGCCGCCGTCGTGGGAAGAGGAGCCGCAGCGCGGGACCGTTCCGCACGTCCTCAAGACGGAGCGTCATCGCTGCATGACGGCGAGCACCGAGAAGACCGAAGACGGCGTCTTCTACGTCGAGACGTTCTTCGAGTCGCCCGCCGAGCGCGATCTCCTCGTCGCGGTGCAAGGCTCCGTCGCAGTGTGGGTCGACGACGTCCTCATCGGCGAGCGCGATCTCCGCCAGTGGGGCGTGTGGCAGCGCTTCGGCAGCGCCGTGCGCGTCGGCAAGGGGCGCCACCGCGTCGTCAGTCGCGTCATGGCCGACGTGGGCTCGATCCGCCTCCTCAACCTCGACGGCACCGCCGCGAGCATCGAGACCGACGACGACGCGCGCAAGCCGTACGGGCTCTCGCGTCCGGCGATCCTCGCGAATCCGAATCCCGTCGACGAGCTCATCACGAAGATCGCCGAGGAGAAGGACCCCGGCACGACGCCGCTCGTGACCGCGCTCGCTGCGCACGCCGCCGCGGTCGACGGCCTCAACGACGTCGCCACCGTGATGATCCAGCCGCTGATCACGCCGAAGGATGCGGCGCCGATCGCGATCCTGATGGCCGCGCAGTACGCGCGCGCCGACGTCGCGTTCCCCGAGCAGGCGCGTCGCTCGAACGAGAAGGAGCTCTACGTCCGGGCCGCCGCCGCCGATCCGCGTCTCTGGTACGCGCGCGCGTGGCTCGTGCTCGACGATGCCGAGCAGCGCGGTCTCGTCGAAGGCGTCGAGCCACTGAAGAAAATCGCGTCCGAAGTCCCCGGCGTTCCCGAGGTCACCGAGCAGCTCGCGCGCGTCTACGGCAAGCTGGGCTGGCGCGCGGAGCGCATGCGCACCGTGCAGGATCTCGCGCAGCGCTTCCCCGACGATCGCGACGCCATCGCGCTCTACGTGTCCTCGCTCGAAGAAGACGGCGCGCTCGCCGAGGCCGACAAGGTGGCCGAGCGCCTCAAGAAGCTCGACGCCGACTCGGAGGTCGATCTCGATCGCGCCATCGCCCGGCGCGACTGGAAGGCGGCGATCGCCGAGCTGCGACGTCTCGAGAAGCGGCGGCCTGATCGCAAGGAGATCGCCGGGCGCATCGCCGACGTGCTCGCGCGCTCCGGCGATCCCAGCGCCGCCGCCGCGCAGCTCCAGAAGGCGCTCGCGAAGAACCCGGCCGACGCCCCCGCGCGCCTCCGCATCGCGGACTATTCGTATGCGAAGGGCGACACGATGGCCCTCCGTCGTGCGCTCGCCGAGGCGCTGCAGGCCGGGTCGAAGGGCCTCGAGATCCGCGAGGCCGTGGAGCTCATCGAAGGCGCGAGCCTCCTCGAGCCGTATCGAACCGATGGCCGCAAGTTGATCAAGGAGTTCGAGGCCTGGGAGCGAGGCGAGGGGTCCGCGGGCAGCGCGGGTGATCGGAAGCCGAGGCACATGGAGGGCACCGCCGCACGCGTCTTCGACTACGCGGCGACGTGGGTCCATCCCGACGGGTCGAGCGAGATGCTCGAGCACGAGATCCTCCGCATGCAGTCGCAGGAGGCCGTGAGCAAGGAGGCGGAGCAGCCGCCGCCGGGCGGCCTCGTCCTCAACCTGCGTGTCATCAAGCCGGACGGATCGATCCTCGAGCCCGAGCCGGTCGCCGGCAAGCAGACGCTCACGATGCCTCACCTCGAGGTCGGCGATTACGTCGAGATCGAGCACATCACCGCCACCGCGAGCGAGAACGCGAAGGGCAAGCAGTACCGCGGCCCGCACTGGTTCTTCCGCGAGGC
>JAXDMI010000744.1:0-4685 GCA_034666145.1 Myxococcales bacterium
CCGCGATGCTCCAGGGCGCAAAGCAGGTCATGGTCGTGGACCGCCATCCCGATCGCCTGCGTCTCGCCGAGCAGATCGGCGCGATCGCCATCGATGACTCGAAGGTCGATCCCGTCGAGCGCGTGACGGAGCTCACCAAGGGCATGCTCGCGGACAAGGGCTGCGAGTGCGTCGGCTGGCAGGCGCACGATCCGAAAGGGCGCGAGCAGCCGAACGCCACCATGAACAGGCTCGTGCAATCGGTCCGCGCGACGGGCGTGATCGGCGTCGTCGGCGTGTTCGTGCCGGAGGATCCGAAGAGCCCCGACAAGCTGATGAAGGAGGGCCAGATCGCCTTCGACATCGGAACCTACTTCTCGAAGGGCCTCCGCATGGGCTCCGGTCAGGCCAACGTGAAGGCCTACAACCGCGAGCTGCGCGATCTGATCCACATGGGCCGTGCAAAGCCGTCGTTCGTGATCTCGCACCGCCTCCGTCTCGACGCGGCGCCGGATGCGTACGAGCACTTCGACGCGCGCGAGGACGGCTGGACGAAGGTTGTGCTCAAGCTCGCGGCCTAGGCGCTCGTCGAGTCACTCGTCGTCGTTGTGCTCGTCGGGCTCCGCGGTGACCTGCAACGGCATCTCGTACTCGCGCGCATAGTCCATGATCAGCTTCGCCTTGGTCTCGGCTATGTCGCGCGTGTACACGCCGGCGACGCCTTTGCCGTGTTTGTGCACGGCCATCATGAACGCTGTCGCGGTCGTCTCGTTCATGTGGAAGAACTGCTCGAGGACGTGCACGACGAACCACTTCGTCGTGTAGTCGTCGTTGTAGAAGACGACGCAGTAGCGCCGTGCCCGACCGACCTTCGGCTCGCCTTCGAGGACGACCTCGCCGCCGCTGTCACCGTCGCTCTCGCCGTCGTGATCGTGCGCCATCATTCGACCGGTTCCATTCTAGCAACCAGCCGTATCTCGCGCACACGTGACCTCGGCCGTGGCGCCTACTGCGCGGTGCCGCACGCGAACGAATCGGCCATGAAATAAGCCTCGACGAGGTGACCGATGCGCGAGCGGCCCGCTTCGTCGGAGGCGATCGCGAGCTTGGCCATCTCGAGCGTCATCAGCTCCGTGCTGCCGAACGCATGCTGCGCGTGCCGCACGAATCCGCGCGTGACGGCGTTGCGGTCGGCCATGAACGTCGCCGCGAGTTGGCTCACGTCCGACACGGGGGCCAGCGGCCCGCTGGGATCGCCAGTGGCAGCGCACGCCTTCGGCGGCGCCGTGAGCAGGCCCTTCAAGAACGCGCCGTCGACGGGGACCGCGCCGCCCGCACCACTGGGACGCGACCACGCGCTGCCCGTCGCAGAGACGAACGACGCCGCGTCCGGGGTGTTGGGGGCACCGAGCGTGGCCGGGTCGTAGACCAGCCCCGTCGTCGAGAACGGCCGGAAGAGCACCGAGCCTGCTGCGAGCCCACGACCGAGATGACAGCCCTGGCAGGCCGCGCCCATCTCGAGCTGCGCATGGGTCCCGGCGCCGGGGAACGGACCGGCGCCCATGAGGCGCGTGTCGGTCGCGTCGATGCAGTCCGGCACCGGCGGCGCCGGCCCCATCGGATCCCCGGACCGCTGCAGGTTTTCGCGAACCAGCGTGAGGTACATCGCCTTCACCCGTCCGTAGTTGTTCTGCGTAGAGAGGAATGTCTGCGGATTCGTATTCAGGAATCCGAGCGTCGTGAAATAGCCACTTCGCGGTGCTTGCAGATTGCACGCTTGCCACGCGGCGCCCATGACGGGCGTGCATCCGTAGAGCGGCGCGGTACGCGGCGTCGCCATGACGGTGTTGGTGACGAAGTACTGGCGATAATCGAACGTGTCGTAGCTCACGAGCATCTGTTGATAGAGCTCGTGCTCGAGATCGTCGGCGATGCCTGGTGCCAGCGTGTCTTGCGGCATCGACGAGCCCGCGCTGAACGGCGTCACGATCTTGCCGGCGGCGGCGATGGATGTCGCGAGCTTGTAGAGCCCGGTCGCGCTGAACTCCGCCTTCCATTCGCCACCGAGCTTCGACACGAGGACGGCCCGTTGCTCGTGCGTGACCGCTCCGTCGAGCTGCGCGTCCGGGTACATGTCGAGCTCCGCAGCAGACGGCTCACGCTCGAGCGCCGCGCGGGTCAAGCGCCCGAAGAACGTCCGCAGCGTGGCGTCGTCCTGACATTTGAACGAGAAATCAGGCTTCGGTCGCGCAGGCCGTCCATAACGAGCGTCGGCGTCCATCACGGTGAACGGCAGCTTCTTCTCGAACCAACGGATGACGGCGGCGAGCTTGTCCGCCCCGGCGGTGTCGAGCGGCGAGGGCGGCATCGGCGACGGAAACATGCGGGTGGTCCCGAGCTGCTTGCGGAGGAGCGACTCGTAGACGTCGATCGTCTCGTCGGTGACCTCGAGCCACTCGCGCGTCAGCGATACCGGCATCGGCCACACGGGATCGCGTTCGCCCGTCGGCTTGGGTCCGTGGCAGCCGACGCACTGCTCGTGGAGGAACGCGAGAGCCTCGGTATCGGCCAGCACGGTCTCCGACGGCGCGACGGGCGGCGGCGACACAGCGGACGCAGGCATGCTCGCAGGCTTCCCGCGCATGAGCGACGGGGCGTCATCGCCACCGCAGCCGACGTCGAAGGCGAGCGAGGCGAGCGCGAGGAGGAACGCGCACCACACGTAGGCAACGGCAGCGCCCCGACCATGAGCTGGGTTCCGCGTGAACCACCGATGGGCAACGGGCGCGTTCAACAGCGGGGCGACGGCGCGCGAGGCGCCTGCCTCGTGCGTCGAGAGATTCCAGCGCTCTCCGTTTCGTCCCATCGCGACCACCTCCCTCGACGGAAAAATCCAGCACTAGCCGTGCCGTCGTCCGATCGATCGCGATGAGCGACTGCGCACGACAAGCGCGCACCAAACGTAGGCCGTCGACTGGCGCGGTCCGCCGCTAGAGCTATGACAAGATCGTCGCGTCGATCTCGGACCCAGGAGGGGCATCCAGACAGCACCCAGTCACCGACAATCCAAGCGAACCACGTGCGCACGCTTCGGCGTCGCGTACTTCGGCGTGACGCTCCGGCGCGCACGCCATTGTGCCCCCTTCGACAGCGTCGACGGGGGCGCACGCGTTTTGTGGGTCTGCGCTCCTCGCTGGCGCAGTTGCAGAACTACGAAATTGAACAAGGCTCTCGATTACGCAATTGAACAAAATACTATGTGAGCTCGACTAGTTACTAATCATTGTTGCCAGTCTCCTGCGCCGTTATCCACGACGTATGGATGCATACAGATTGGCAATCACGATCGCAATCGCAGGAACGGCGCTCGCCGCGTGCTCGAGCAACTCCACGGCGCCCGTCGCTGCCGACGGCGGCGCAACCGGTGGCGGCGGCGCCGGCGACCTCGGCGCCGGTGATCCCGGCCCCGGCGGCATTCGCTTCGCCGCGTCGGGCGAGGTGCTCGCGCTCACGGGTTATCCGTTTCCGCCCGCGCAGCCCGACGATGCGGCGTTCGTCGACGGCTGGGACGTGCACTTCACGCATCTGCTCACGACCGTCGACAAGGTCACGCTCTACGACAATCCCGACACCGCGCCCGGCGATCCGTCGAAGGTCGGCGCCGTCGTCGCGCAGCTGAATGGGCCATGGGCCGTCGACCTCGCCCATGCCGACCCGAGCTACTTGCCCGGCAAGGGAGCCCCCGGTGAGCTCGCCGTGCCCTTCGCATCGATCAAGGCGACGAGCGACGGGCAAGCGCTCAAGACCGACGGTACCCGCTACGGCTTCGGGTTCGACCTCGTCCCCGCTTCGGCGACGGCGAAGATGGTCGACATCGTCGGCGATGCGACGGCCGACTACGCGTCGATGGTGACCGACGGTTGCGCCGTTCTCTACGTGGGCGTCGCGACCTTCAAGGGAAACAAGGCTGATCCGGCGTGCTACCCGGATGACCGCAAGGGATGGCCCGACACGGTGAGCTTCCGTTTGTGCTTCAAGTCGCCGACCAGCTACGTGAACTGCCAGAACCCGGACAACGATCCCGCGAAGCCGTTCGACGGCGAAGAGCACCAGCGCGGCATCGCGCTGAAGGACAACGCTTCGGTGATCGCGCAGGTCACGGTCCACACCGACCACCCGTTCTGGGACAGCGTGCTCCACGACTCACCGGCGCACTTCGATCAATACGCCGCCCGTGTCGCCGGTCAAACGGGGACGCCGACCGTCACGCTCGAGAGCACGCGCGGGGTCGACTACACGGCGTACACCGATGCGACGGGGAAGGCCCTGCAGTGGAGGTACTGCATCCCGCCGGCCGAGGACGTGCACGCGAAGCTCACCGGCGCGATGAAGTTCGATCCGCAGAGCGTGCCGCACGCGACGGGCTCGGATGCCTCGACCGGGCTCCGCGACTACTACGACTTCGCGACGTACAACCAGAGCACGCAAGGACACCTGAACTCCGACGGCCTCTGCTTCGTGAAGCGCAACTACCCCTCTCCGCCGTGAGGCTAGACGCGCGAGACCGCGAGCCACTCGTCGCGCGCGAGCGCCAGGAGCACCGCGGGCGTTCCCTCGTAGGTCGTGTCCTTCTCGAACCGCAGCCCGATCTTCTCGAGCACGCGGATCGACCGGGCGTTGTCGGGATGCGCTGTGCCGATGATCCG
>JAXDMI010000745.1:0-4863 GCA_034666145.1 Myxococcales bacterium
GTTCGTGCTCATCGCGTGCACGGTGCCGTTCTGGCTGCGCACCAGCTGGTCGCATTACTTCGTGCACCTGCCGCTCGCGCAGACGCTGCTCGCCGGCATGCTCGCGGAGCGCTCGTCGTCGCGCTCACGCGCGCGCGACGTGCTCGTCCTGGTCGTGCTGGTGGCACCGAGCGTCTTCTTGTCGAACGTGCTCGGCCTCTTCGCGACCGAGGGCTGGTGGTACTACGCCAACGCCGGCAGCCTGTTCTTCGCGAACGCGCTCGTGCTGCTGGCATGCGCGGGCGTCATCGTGGACGCGCACGTGCGCTTCGTCGCGAGCGAAAGACGAGCGCCGGAGACCGGCGGCGCTATCCTCTGAAGCATGGCGCCGGCCGCGCAACCGCTCCGGATGTCGTTTCTCGAGTACGTCGCCTTCGAGAAGACGGCCGACGTGAAGCACGAGTACCTCGACGGACACGTCTGGGCGATGGCCGGCGGAACGCTCGAGCACGCGCAGCTCGCCGCGAACATGATTCGCGAGCTCGGAACCCGGCTCGAGGGCGGGCCGTGCAAGACCTTCACTGCGGACGCTCGCGTTCGAGTCATGGCAACAGGGCTGAGCACGTATCCCGATATCACCGTGATCTGCGGACCGATCGAGCGCGACCCCGAGGATCCGAACACCGCCACGAACCCGACGATCATCGTCGAGATCCTCTCCGATTCGACGGAGGCCTACGACCGCGGTGACAAGTTCGTCCACTACCGGCGCATCGCGTCGCTCGAGGCGTACGTGCTCGTCTCGCAG
Organism: Myxococcales bacterium; assembly: GCA_034666145.1. GTDB lineage: Bacteria > Myxococcota_A > Polyangia > Polyangiales > Polyangiaceae > Labilithrix. The sequence goes on from JAXDMI010000745.1 coordinate 788, forward strand.
CACGAGCCGCGGATCGAGGTGTATCGACGCAACGCCGACGCGAGCTGGACGCTCGAGGAGGCGCGACCTGGAGCGGATGCGAAGATCGCGGAGCTCTGCGCGGTCCCGGTCTCGGCGGTCTACGCGGGCGTCGCGCTCACGCCGGCGCCGCCGCGCGCTGGTTAGACACGAGCGGCGTTACGCGCTTAAACGACAACGCCCGCGGGGGGCCGCGGGCGCTGGGTGAGCCGAGCACCTCTGCAGGAGTGGCTCGCCTCGACTCTGGGGCCCCGCGTACTCGCGGGGATGAATCACGCTCTGCCTACCGGCTGATTACCAGCGGTAGTGAGCGAAGGCCTTGTTGGCCTCGGCCATCTTGTGAGTGTCGTCCTTCTTCTTGACCGCGTTGCCGCGACCCTGAGAAGCGTCGACGAACTCACCGGCGAGACGCTCGCGCATCGTCTTCTCGCCGCGGCTGCGGGCGTTCATGACGATCCAGCGCATCGCGAGAGCGACGCGGCGCTCCGGACGGACTTCGACGGGGACCTGGTAGGTCGCACCACCGACGCGGCGGCTCTTGACCTCCAGCTTCGGCTTGACGGCATCGAGCGCCTTGCGGAAGACCTCGAGCGGGTCCTCCTTGATGCGCTCGGCGATGACGTCGAACGCGCCGTAGAGGATGCCTTCGGCGACGGCCTTGCCGCCGCTGTACATCAGCGTGTTCGTGAACTTCGAGACAAGCTTGTCCTTGTACTTCGGGTCCGGAATGATGTGGCGCTTCGGTACTTCTCGTCGGCGGGGCATAGCTCAGATTCTCCGGATCAAACCTTCGGGCGTTTCACGCCGTACTTGGAACGCTTGCGGTTGCGGTTGGCCTTGTTGGTCGAGGACGGGCCGATGGCGCCCGACGCGTCGAGCGTGCCACGAACGACGTGGTAGCGCACGCCCGGGAGGTCCTTGACGCGGCCGCCGCGGATGAGGACGACCGAGTGCTCCTGGAGGTTGTGGCCTTCGCCCGGGATGTACGAGGTGACTTCCATGCCGTTCGTGAGGCGAACGCGGCAGACCTTGCGGAGGGCCGAGTTCGGCTTCTTCGGGGTCGTGGTGTACACGCGCACGCAAACGCCGCGCTTCTGCGGACAGCTCTTGAGAGCCGGCGACGCGGTCTTCACGCGCGCGGCCAAACGCCCGTGATTGATGAGCTGATTGATGGTCGGCATCTACGGAGTCCTGCTCGGTTTCGGAAGAGCGAGTCGAAGAATTGAAAACGATTTCCAAGGGGTCTTCGCGCGGAGAGCGCAAGTGGGGCCTCGGGAGGCGCGCACTCTAGTCGCGGACGTTTTTCTGTCAAGGAGATCCCCGGGAGCGTGAATTCGACCCGAGGAAGCCCGTCCAGTGGGCCGTCACGGCGGATGCCCGACCGAGCCTGCTTCCTTCCTTCGCTTCCGGACCTCTTTTCCGTCTTTCTTCGGCTTTTCTCGTCCTCAGGCGGGCGGACGGCGCATCAGACGCTCGTCGGCGCGCAGACGCAGCATCGCGGTGGGGTCCATGATCCGCGCGCGATCGGCGACGACCGCGGCGAGGGCGCGGTCGGCATCTTCGATCGTTCCCGGGCCCGTTGCGCACACCACGCTGGCGAGCGGCGCCGGGCGGCCGAGGACCAGGCCCTCGTAGATCGCGTGCCCGAACACGAACGCCGTGGCCGCGCCCGACGCGATCGCCTCCTCGAGCGCACGCTCGCGCTCGGTGATCGCGGCGTCCTCCGGCGCGAGCGGCGAAGCCGACATCACGAGGAGGCCCCCCTCGTCGAGGAGCGCCAGCGCATCGAGCTCGCGCGGCCTTCGCGCTGACTCGCCCGGCGCCGCCGGCACGACGAGACCGTGCTGCCGTTCGTGGAGCGCGCGCTTGGCGAGCGGAAATGTCGCCCACACGAGCGCGTTCATCAGGTCGTGCCACGAGCCGGGACGCGTCGGCACACAGCCCTCGCGGGCGATGCGTGCATCATACATCGATGACGGATCGCGCGGCGTACGGCGGCGCCGTGAGACGGGCCTCTGGCGCTCGAACTGGATCCCTGCGCGCGCTCGCAACGCGGCATCGATGGTCTCGGGCTGCGGGAAGCCCGCGTCGGCGCCCGTCGCGTCGACGCGCGCCATCGCCTCGACGACCAACCCGAGCGCGCCCGCGATCGGCCAGAACAGCGGCGAGCGGCTGGCGAGGCTCGCGTCCCACGGCTGCGTCCGGCAAACGGCCTCGGCCTCGGGCTCGGTACGCGTCACAGGCTCGGTGCCTGAGGTCGCCCGCGAGGCGAGGGGCGGGTCGGTCGACATCGACCGCATTTCTAGCACGCCGCGAAGCGTCTGCCGCGTCAGCCGCGGACGAGGACGACGAAGACAATCGCGCCGAGCACGATCCGGTACACGCCGAACGGAAGCAGCCCGCGCCTCTTCAAGTACGCGACGAAGCCGGCGATGACCGCCCACGCGACGAGGAACGAGACGACCAGCCCGATGACGACGTTGAGACCGCCGACGCCGGCCAGCGCCTCGCGTGACTTGTACGCCTCGTAGAGCGTGGCGGCGCCGAGCGTTGGCAGACCGAGCAAGAAGGAGAACTCGGCGGCGGTCGCGGTGGAGAGCCCGGTGAGCTGCCCCGTCACGATGGTGCACATCGAACGCGACGAGCCCGGCCACATGGAGAAGCACTGACCGATGCCGATCAGGAACGCGCGCAGCGGCGTCACGTGCTCGAGGCCGTCGAGCGGCTTCGTCTTGCGGCGAGCGATCGCGAGCTCGACGACGATCATGAGGATGCCGCCGGCAATCAGCGCGATGGCCACCGGAGCCGGACCGAACAGGAGCGCCTTGATCTTCTTGCGGAGGACGAGCCCTGCGATCGCGGTGGGCACGAACCCGAGGAGCAGCGCGACGAGGAGCGACACGCTCTCCTTCTTCATCGTCACGAGACCCGTGGTGCGCTCCCACAGCAGGCGCCGGTACTGGACGACGACGGCGAGGATCGCACCGAGCTGGATCACGACGTCGAAGGCGTCGGCCCCGTCACCTTGCAAGCCGAGGAGACGGCTCACGAGGATGAGATGGCCCGTCGACGAGATCGGCAGGTACTCGGTGACGCCCTCGACGATGCCGAGGATCGCCGCATAGAGCGGGTTCACGAACGCCTCGTCGCGTGATGCGGCACGCGACGTAGATACGCGACGTCGCGGCGTTCAGAATGCGAAATCGGAGCGCAGCGCCGCAATGGCGGCGCCAGCGGCGACGATGGGCGCGCCGGCGCGCGTGCCGAAGAAGACGCGACCCGCGGAGCCGCCGCCGCCACCGGCGCTGTCGTTCGCGAGGCCTGGGCCGGGCACGGCCGCCGTTCCGCTGGTGGCTTTACCGCCGCTGCCTCCGTTGCCGCCTTGGCCGAAGCCACCGAAGGCCGTGCCGCTCGGGTCGGCCTGGCCGGGGGTGCCGTCCAGGCCGGTGGAGTTGTTCCCACCGCCTTCGCCTCCGCCGCCACCCGCGGCCACGATCTGAGCGAACGAGCCGACCTGGACGTTGTCCGCCGATTCGAAGAAGACCGAGCCGGCCGCGCCGCCGCCACCGCCGCCGCGGTAGTCGTTCGTGCTGCCGTTGTCCTGGCAGCCGCCGCTGCCTCCGCCGCCGCCGACGTCGATGGATCCCGAGATCGTGATCGCGCCGATCGCCGAGAACTGGATCGCGCCACCGCCCACGCCGCCACGGCCTCGGGTGGGGTCGCTGCAGACCGCGGTCGGGAAGCCACCGCCGTTGCCGCCTCCCGATCCGCCGACGAGCTTCGCGTGGTCTGCGTTGTCGATCGGTCCGCCGGCGCCGCCGGCGGCCGCTCCTTTCGTGCCGCCCGCGCCGCCGATCGTCGCGTTGCCCGCGCCGCCGGCCCCCGACGCGTCCGCGCCGCTCTTCACGCCATTGCCGCCCTTGCCCGTTCCGCTCGCCGCTGCGAAGCCGCCGGGGCCGGGCTTGGCGTCGCTTCCGGAGGCGTCGATGTGCCCGTCGATCACCACGGTCGAAGCCGCGACGACGACGAGCGCCTGCGAGCCGACGACGGTCAGCCTT
>JAXDMI010000746.1:0-2776 GCA_034666145.1 Myxococcales bacterium
TCGCCGCGCGGATGGGCCGCAAGGTCGTCGCGATCGACGTCGACCTCGAGGCGCCGGGGCTCGCGTACAAGCTGCTCGAAGAGCAGCCGACGCGCTGCGACGGGCTGGTCGGCTGGCTGCGCGACCGCTTCGCGAGCGGCGAGCCGCCGCTCTCGCTTGGCGACTCGCTGATCGAGGTCCGGTCGAAGACCCGTTCGTCACCGGCGGCTGGCTGAAGCTCATCCCCGCCGGTCGCAACCCGTCGCTTAACTACTTCCAGGACCTGACGAACCTGGAGCTCGAACGGCACATCAACGGCGGCGAGGGCGTCGACGCGTTTCTTTACCGCGCGATCTCTAGGCACCCTGGCTAATCGCTACAGCCGGCTCGAACGCTACACAGAGGCGATCTTGGCGGCGCGCCACGGCATCGAGCTGCTCCGCGTGATCGCGCACGAGTTGCCCGCGGCGGGTCGAGCGCGCATGGCTCAGGCGCTGCGCCAACTCGCGTGGCACCTGCGCGCAAGTGGTGACGAAGACGCCGCGCGCGCCGCGACCGAGGAGAGCGAGCGGATCACCGCCGCGCTCCTCGATGACGCCTGACGCGCGAGCCCCGACTCAGCCGAGGACGAACTCGAGCCGGCGCTCGAGTCCGCCCGCGATCACCTCGCGCACAAAGCCCTGCTCGAAGCGCTCGACGATCGCCTCGTGGAATCCCTCGATGACGAGCGCGCTTGGCCTTCTCCTGCGAGCACGGGTAGAAGAGCCTGCTCGAGATCGATCTGGGCGATCGCCGCCGCGGGCGTCCACCGCCATCGTTGGCGAGGATCTCGAGGTCCGCGACGGAGTCGGCGTGCGCCGTCGTCGTCAGCGGGAGCTCACCTCACGACGCTGAGCGAGCGTGACCATCGCCAGGTCCTGAAACCTGTCAACGCTTGGGGATCGGCGGGATGCCCAGCTGCCGACAGATCGCCCGTGCCACGCCGACGCCGATCTCGCGGTGCCGCGGCACGAAGGACTTGGCATGGGTCTCGGTGTGCTGCCAGGCTTCGTGGCCCCCCCGACTTCGGCCGGCGACCGACTCCGCTCCGTGCGAGCGCAGCCAGCGTTCGAGCTCCGCACGCTTCACCCGGGCGGTCAGGCGGCGACGGTCACCGGGGCCACCGTCACGTGGGCGGGAGCGGGGAGTGTCTCGCCCTCGTCGCGGCGCCATTGGAGTGCGAGCTCAAGCGCCTCCGTGACGTTCGCCTTGGCCTCGTCCAACGTGCGACCCTGGCTGATCGCCTCCGGCACCTCGGCGATCTGCGCGCAGATGAAGCCGTCCTCACCAGGCGTCAGCACAGCCGTGTAGGTGACACTCGCCTCGTCCGTGGTCAACGGCTGACTCATCAGGTCGTCATCGTCGCAGGTTGCGTCATGGCGCTGCCGGCCGAACCCGCTCAGCCCAGGACGAACTCGAGCCGGCGCTCGAGCGCGCCTGCTACGGCCTCACGCACGAAGCCCTGCTCGAAGCGCTCGACCGTGGCCTCGAGGAAGCCCTCGATTACCAGCCGCTTGGACTTCTCGAGCGACAAGCCGCGCGAGCGCAGGTAGAAGAGCTGCTCGAGGTCGATCTGGGCGATCGCCGCGGCGTGCGTGCAGCGCACGTCGTTGGCGAGGATCTCCAGGCCCGGGATCGAGTCGGCGTGCGCGGTCTTCGTCAGCAGCAGGTTGCGCGACTCCTGGAAGGCGTCGATCTGCTGCGCCCCCGGCTCGACCTTGATCATCCCAGACCACACGGTGTTCGAGCGGCCGTCGAGGATCCCGCGGAAGGCGAGGTCCGAGGTCGTGTTCGGCGCGTCGTGGACCTGGGTCGTCGCGTAGTCCAGGTGCTGGCGCTTGTGGGTCGCGTACGCGCCCGTCACCTTCGCGTCGGCGCCCGGCCCGATGAGCTTCGTGTCCATCGCGACGCGGCCGTTGCCGGCACCGAAGCCGAGCGCGATCCAGTCCAGCGCGCCGTCGCGCTCGACGGTCGCGCGCTGCGTGCCGAAGATCCACGTCTTCTCGCTCAGACCCTGCGCGCAGACGTAGCGCAGTCGCGCGTTCTGGCCGACCGACAGCTCGACGACCATGTTCAGCAGTCCGTCGGTGTCGTCGTCGGCGGAGACGTACTGCTCCCACACCTCGGCCGATGCCTCCTCCTCGAGCACGACGAGCGTCCGCCACGACAACGTCGTCTGGCCCTGCGCTTGGACGACCGTCACGACGATCGGCGCGTCGACCTTGACGCCGCGCGGGACGTAGACGAACGCGCCGCCCTCCCAGGCCGCCTCGTTGCGCGCGACGAACGGGTCGTTGACGTCGACGATCGTGCCGAAGTGCGCCTCGACGAGCTGCGGGTGCTGCTGCACCGCGAGGCTCAGCGGCATGACGATGACGCCATCCGAGCCGGCCTCGGCGGCACCGTCGAACGCGTGGTCGACCTGCTCGAGGCGCGTCGCGCCCTCCGGCGGCTCGACGACGGCCAGCGACGGCACGTCGAGATGCGCGCCGATGCGCTCGGGCCGCTCGAACGCGTCGAGGTCGAGCTTCTTCAGCGACGTGAACTCCCAGCCCGGGTTGCCGCGAAACGACGGCAGCGAGAGGCTCGCCTGCAAACCAACGGCGCGCTCGCGGCGCGCCGTCAGCCAAGCAGGCTCGATCAGGGTCCGGCTAGCCAATTGAGCCCTCCATCTGCAACTCGATGAGGCGGTTCATCTCGACCGCGTACTCCATGGGGAGCTCCTTGACGATCGGCTCGATGAAGCCGTTGACGATGA
>JAXDMI010000747.1:0-5073 GCA_034666145.1 Myxococcales bacterium
TACGCAGCGCTCAGCGTCCTCGGCTTCCCCGCCGGCGCCATCAAGGAGCACGGCTTCGCGGTCTACGACGGCAACGTCTTCGGTCGCCTCGCGCCGAAGGACTTCGCGGTCAAGGACGACAAGAGCCTCTGGCACCATGCACGCATCGTCGTCGCGCGCGCCGCGGACGGCGGCGCCACCAGCTACGCCACCACCATCGACATCGACGGAACGCTCGTCGACAACGTCGGCGGCGTCGGCATCGGCGACAGCGGCACGCCCTCACTCTCCGTCGGGGCGTTCGACACCGCGCGCAGCGATCAGGGCTCGGTCCACGCCCAGTTCGACAACGTCGTCATCCGACGCTGGTGAGCGCCGTTCAGCCCCGCTCGGTGGGCTCGAACGTGAAGAACCTGACGCGAGACTCCTCGCGGCCAACGGCTCGATAGAAGTCGAGAGCGTGCGCTCAGCCTGGGCGCAGGCGATAGACGATCGCGACCACCACGATGCACCACGCGACGATGTTCAGGACGAACGGCACGTCGCTGAGCATCTCCTGCGTCGGGCTCTCGCTCTTGAGGCCGCGTCCGGCGTGTCCCGACACGAGCATGAGGAAGCGCGCGATGCCGAACACGACGAACGGCGCGGTCAGCCACAGGTAGCTGGTCTGGAAGAATGCCTGCGTGCTCCGATCGAGCGTGTACGCGATGTACGTCGCCGCCGTCGCGACGCCGGTGATGGCGAGCGCAGCGGTGAGCGAGCCCTTGGAATAAGCCTCGAGGGCCGCGCGCTGCTTGCCCGCATGCTCGCCTTCGAGCTCGTGCCGGCGCTTGCCGAAGCCGAGGAACAGCGCGAGGAGCGCGGTACACGCGAGCATGTACCAGCTCACCTTCGTGCCCGTCGCGAGGCCGCCGGCGTAGACGCGCAGCACGAAGCCGAACGCGATGAGGCCGACGTCGAGGAACGCGACCTTCTTCAGCTTGAAGCTGTAGGCGATGTTCTCGACGAAGTAGAGCGCGGCCACTGCCGCGAACGCGTAGTTCAGCTTCCACACCGAGATGCCCAGGGCGAGGACCACGAGGGCGATGGTGAAGGGCCACGCGAAGCTCTCCGGAACGGTGCCGTTCGCGATCGGGCGATTCCGTTTCACGGGGTGAATACGGTCGGCCTCGACGTCGACGAGATCGTTGATCGTGTAGACCGCGCCGGCGAGCAGACAGAAGACCGCGGCGCCGAGGGCGGCCATGCCGGTCACGCGCAGGTTCAGCGAGGGGTCGCCGTTCGCAGCGGCGGAGACGAGGTCCTTGTCGAAGAACATCGGCGCCAGGACGAAGACGTTCTTCACCCACTGATGCGGCCGAATGGTCTTGATGAGACCCTTCACCAGCGAGCTCGATTTCGCTTTCACGTGCTGCGAGGAGGGGGCAGCGGGGGGCTGGCCATTGGGGGTCTCGAGGGCAGAAGTCACCTCCTCGTTGATACACCAGGGGGCCCCCGCTCGCGAAGCATCGCCGCGTTCCATCGCCACATCCGGCTTCGCCGTTTCTCGATGCGTCCCGATCCCGTCTTGCGTCGCTTGCATGGTTCATGGTCGGGTTTGCAAGGATGACGCCGGGAAGGGCCGGCTTGACGCGCGGCCGTCTGCGGCGGACAACCACGCGCGTGCGTCACCGTCTTTGCCTCGCCTGGCTCGTGTTCTGTGCTGTGGTCTGGCCTCTGTCACCGCAGCTCGCCGCGGCGGACGTCGGTCAACGGCTCCCGCGGGTCACGCATCTGTCGGACGAGGTCGTTCGTGGCGGAATGCCCCTCGGATACGTCCCGCTACGTCAGCTGTGGACCGAGTGGGATCAGGGCGATCCGAACGAAGTCGAGGAGGCCTTGCGGGCGCTCGCCGTCGACACCCGCGTCACGCCGCCGCTCCGCGCCTATGCCGGGCTGCTCGAGGCCTATGCCCGCCGCCGTCGCGGTGACCTGACCGGCGCCAAGCTCCGCATCAAGGATCTCGGGTTCGTCGGCCGCTGGGTGGTGGCCGGCCCGTTCGACAACGAGGGCAAAGGCGGTCTCGATCGCTCGTTCGGTCCCGAGGACGAGATCCACGATCCGCTCACCCTCGCCCGCACCTACGAGGGCAAAGAGCGTCCCGTCACCAACCGGATCACGCCCGACGTCTTCCCCTATGGCTGGGTCGATCTCGGCGCGATGGTCCGTCCCGCCGAGAAGGTCTGCGCCTACGCCACCACGTTCGTTCGCGATCGCCGGACCGGCAAGCCCGGCGCGGGTCCGCGGCCCTTCTCGGTGTGGCTCGGCGCGGCCGGCGCCGCCAAGGTCTTCTTCGACGGCGCCGAGGTCCTGAAGGATGCAAAGTACAGGGATCTCGACAGCGAGCGCTTCGGCATCGCGCTCACGCTGCGCGAGGGCTGGCATCGCCTCACCGTGAAGATCTGCGGCGACGAAGACGCGCCGATGTTCGCGCTGCGTCTCGCGGATCCCTCCGGCGCGCCCGATTCGAACCTCGAGAGCGATCCCGATCCCGCGCACTCGAAGGAGGCAGCGGCGGTCCGCTTTCGCAAGGGCGAGAAGCCCGCAGCCCCCGTGATTTCCGGGCCGATCGCGTCGTTCGAGAAGCTCGCCGCGAAGGACGACCCCGCCGCGCTCGAGGCCTATGCGCGCTACCTGGTGCTCACGTCGTCCGATGATCCCGCGGAGAATCGCGCGCGCGATCTCGCCCGCCGCGCCGCCGAGAAGGCGCGCACCATCCCGCGGTGTTTGCTCGCCGGCGAGCTCGCCGAGAACCGCAACCAGCGCGCGATCTGGATCGATCGCGCCGAGGACCTCGCGAAGAAGGGCGCTCCGCTCTCCGAGCGCATCGACGTGCTCCTCGCCCGCGCCGGGCACACGCGCGGCGGCGCCAACTGGCGCGACGCCATCCCTTACTACGACAAGGTCCTCGCGCTCGCTCCCGACAACGTGCCCGCCAACCTCGCGCACGTGGAGCTCTACTCCGAGGCTGGGCTTCGCGAGACCGCGCTCACGTCTCTCGACCTCACCCTGGCGCGACGTCCGCGATCGGTGGCGCTTCTTCGTGCCAATGCTGCGGCCCTTCGCGATCTCGATCGCACCACCGAAGCCGAGGAGCTCACGGCGCGCTATGCGCAGCTCCGCTTCGACGACACGTCGGTGATGGCGGATCGGATCGAGCTCGCGCTCGCGCGCCGCGATCCCGCGACCGCCGCGCGCTGGATCGAGCGGCTCGTCGACACGAATCCCGACAGCGGTCGCGCGCTCGCCGCAGCAGCGCGCGCGTACGTCGCGCTCGGCGAGCGCCCCAAGTCGATCGCCATGCATCGTCGCGCCCTCGAGCTCGCGCCCGACGACGTCACGTCGCTGCGCTCGCTGGCCGACGTCTACGCGCTCGGCGGTCAGGCCGACGAGCAGCTGCGTCTCCTGAAGCGCGTCCTCGAGCTGCGCCCGCAGGAGAAGGACGTCCGCGAGTACGTCGCGCACACCGAGCCGAGCCGCCCGCGCGCCGACGAGGCGTATGCGCGCCCGTCGTCGGAGTTCCTCAAGCTGCGCGATCAGCCGGCCGCCGGTCGTAACCGGCGCACGCTGGTCGACCTCCAAGTAACCACGGTTTTCCCCAACGGCCTCGCGAGCCGCTTCCACCAGATCGTGTTCCAGCCGCTCACCGACGCCGCCGCTGCCGAGGCGCGCGAGTACGGCTTCTCGTTCGAGGCCGACACCGAGTCGGTGCAGCTCCGCGGCGCCAAGGTCCACAAGAAGAGCGGGCAGGTCCTCGAGGCCATCGAGAGCGGCGAAGGCGCCACCGACGATCCGGGCATGGCGATGTACTCGAGCGCGCGCGCGTTCTACGTGCACTTCCCACGCCTCGATCCCGGTGACGTCGTCGAGCTCCTCTATCGCGTCGAGGACGTGACCGCGCGCAACGCCTTCGCCGACTACTTCGGCGAGGTGGTCTACATGCAGTCGACCGAGCCGATTTCCCACTCGGAATACGTGCTCATTACACCCAAGTCGCGGCAGTTCTTCTTCAACAAGCCGAACGTCGCCGGCATCGTCCAGAAGGTCGAAGAGAAGGGCGACTCCAAGATCTGGCGCTTCACCGCCGAGAACGTCGCGCCGCTCGAGACCGAGCCGATGATGCCGCCCGTCACCGAGTCGCTCGGTCACGTGCACGTGTCGACCTACAAGAGCTGGGACGACATGGGCCGCTGGTACTGGGGCCTCGTCCGCGATCAGTTCACCGCCGACGACGAGGTCCGCCGCCGCGTCTCCGAGATCACGAAGGGCCTCACCGACGACAAGGCCAAGGCCCGCGCCGTCTACGACTTCGTCGTGCAGAAGACGCGCTACGTCGCGCTCGAGTTCGGCATCCACGGCTTCAAGCCGTATCGCTGCGCGCAGATCTTCGCGCGCGGCTTCGGCGACTGCAAAGACAAGGCGACGCTCATCGTCACGATGCTGAAGGAGCTCGGCATCCCGGCCACCATCGTCGTGGTCCGCACCGGCATGCGCGGCGACTTCGAGACCGAGCCCGCGAGCCTCGCGCCGTTCGACCACGCCATCGCGTACGTGCCGTCGATGGACGTGTACCTCGACGGGACCGCCGAGTGGACCGGCTCGAACGAGCTGCCGTCGATGGATCGCGGCGCCCTCGCGCTGCAGATCAACGAGGGTAAGCCGAAGCTCGTGCACCTGCCCGAGCCGACCGCCGCCGACAGCATCTCGAGCAAGCATCTCGAGGCCACGGTGGGCAACGACGGCTCGGCGCAGATCGATTGGCGCGTCGACATCACCGGTGCGTCGGCCGGGTCGTGGCGCCAGCGCTATCACGCGAAGGCCACGCAGAAGCAGCGCGTGCAGGAGGACCTCTCCGCCGAGCTGCCGGGCGTCGAGATCGCGACGGTCACGTCGAACGACCTCGAGGACGTCGAGCAGAAGGTCCAGGTCCGCGCCAAGGCCCGCGCGCCGAGCTACGCGCGTCGCGACGGCGAGTCGTGGACGATGCCGGTCGGCGCCAAGGAGCACATGGTCCGATCGTGGGCGCCGCTCTCGGCGCGCCGACGCGACATGCGC
>JAXDMI010000748.1:0-2660 GCA_034666145.1 Myxococcales bacterium
CGCCCTCGAGCGCGAGCGCCGTCGACGACATCGGTTCACCGGTGATCGCGGTTCCCGCCGGCGGCAATGCGGGCGCATCGATCACCGCCATCGTCAGGCAATACGATCGCGGGAGCACGGACGGTCATCTCGTCATGCTGCTCTCGCCCGATGCCACGCTCGACATCGATCGCTTCGTGGCGGACGTCGCGCGCGCCAAAGTGCCGATGGTAGGTCGTTGATCGGAAGGTGTGCGGGGGCAGCGCTGACGACGTGCGTGCTCATCGTCGCGACGGCCACCGTTGCGCGTGCGGAAGGGCGCCGTCGTTTCGAGCCGACCGACCTGCGGCTGCAACCGGCGGGCGTCGTCGAGATCGATCTCCAGGGCGGCCCCGTCACCGGTGAAGACGGTACGCGCGCCTTCGCGCCCGACTTCGAGACCAGCATCGGCATCGGCTCGCACGTCGAGCTCGAGATCGACGGCACCTTCGGGTTCGACGACTCCGCAAAGCCTATCTTCCTCGACAACACGCTCGTCGCCGTCCGCATCGCGATGTTCGACGAGCCGGACGAGCCGGGGTCGAAGGCCGCCTGGTCCGGCGGCATCCAGGCCGGGCCTCGGCTGCCGACGTTGCCGCAGCGCCGATTGCTCGGCTTCGAGGGGCTGGCCATCGTCGGCCGAAGTACGGGTAGAATGCACGTATTCTTCCAGGCCGGCTCGATCGTCGATCCGCTCGAGCCGGTGCCGGGGCGGTCGCGCCTGCAGCGTCCGGTCGGCATCGAGAGCGGCGTGAACTTCGATCTCGATCTCGACGAGGCAGGCGTGTGGTCGCTGACGGGCGAGGTCGGCGCCATCAAGTACCTCTCGCCGCAGCTCGATCAGCTGCACATCGCGGGCGGTCCTCAGCTGCAGGTGACGCCGTGGCTCGACGTCTCGCTCGTCGGCCTCGTGGGGCTCCTGCCCGGCGGCGATCGCCTCGGGCTGTTCCTGGGCGCGGACACGCGCTTCAAGATGTTCTGAGCGACCCGCAGCGGACCGCCTGAGCCGTCAGAGCTCGTCGTCGGCGAACGCGAGGACGTCGCGGATGGCCGTGCTCCCGGTGGCGAGCGCGACGAGGCGATCGAGACCGATGGCGTTGCCGCCGCTGTCCGGCATGCCGCGCGCGAGCGCCTCGAGGAAGCGCTCGTCGATGGGGTAGACGGGCTTGCCTCGTCGCGCGCGCTCTTCGCGATCGTGCTCGAAGCGCGCGCGTTGCTCGACGGCGTCGGTGAGCTCTCCGAACCCGTTGCACAGCTCGACGCCGGCGACGTAGAGCTCGAAGCGCTCGGCCACGCGCGGATCACCAGGCTTTTTCCGAGCGAGCGAGGCCTGCGAGGCGGGGTAGTCGGTCAGGAACAGCGCGTGATCGAGCTTCGAGAGCGCCGGCTCGACGACCTCGACGAGGAGGCGGAAGAACCGATCCTCGTCGTGCTCGGCGATGCGCAGCGTCTCCTCGGGCGTGATGCCTGCGTAGCGCTCGTAAGCCTCGCAGACGGTGAGCCGCACGAACGGCGGCTTCACGTCGATGACACGGCCGTCGACGCGGACGGCTCCGCCGGTGACACGCGCGACGAGCTGCTCGGTGTCGCGCATGATGGCCTCGACGCCGGCGTTCGCGCGATACAGCTCGAGGATCGTGAATTCGGGATTGTGGCGATCGCCGAGCTCGCCGACGCGGAACGCACGCGTGATCTGGAAGATGCGCGTGAAGCCGTCGGTGAGCAGCCGCTTCATCTGGTACTCGGGCGACGTGCTGAGGAAGCGTGGTGCGCGACCCTGGTCGTCACCGGCGGTGATCGGAACGCCGGTCGGCACGACCTCGAACGCGTCGAGATGCAGCTCGAGGCCGGGGCAGGGGATGGCCAGCGGCGTCTCGACCTCGACGTAGCCGCGTGACTCGAAGAACGCGCGCACCTCGCGGACGATGCGGGCGCGCTCGGCGAGCCGCTTCACGTCGGGCTCACGTTGGGGCGAGGCCGCGCAGGAGGATGTCGGCCAGCTGCGTCGCCGCGCGCGCGAGCGCGCCTTGCTCCGCGCGCCCCAGCGCCCAGGTCAGCGTGATGCCGTCGAGCGCACCGAACACTGCGCGCGCTGCGATGCTCGGCGAGACGTCGGTGCGGAAGTCGCCCGCGGCCTGTCCTTCCTGGACGATCTTCGCGATGGCATCGAGGTACGCGAGGAACTTCGGCGCCGCGAACTCCTTCATGAGCCGCGTCGACTGCCGGAGGATGACGGTGATGACCTCGGCGAGCTCACGTTCGCCTTCCAGGAGCCCGAGCTGCATGTCGATGACGGCGCGCAGGCGCTCGGGCGCGCTCGGGAGCTTGGGCAAGCTCTCCTGCATGAAGGTGAGGAGCTTGCTGACGCGGTCCTCGAACAGCGAGACGAGCAGCTCCTCCTTGGACTTGAAGTAGAGGTAGATGGTCCCGTCGGCGACGCCTGCCGCCTTCGCGACCTCGCTCACGCGCGTCGCGTGGAAGCCGTTCCGGGCGAAGACCTTCACGGCCGCCTTGAGGATCCGATCGCGCTTGTCGCGGGACCGTCGTTTCTTCGCGGCTTCGCGATCCTCACGCGAGCGCGCGCCGGCACCGGAATGCCCGCCGTCGGCGGAATCCTTCGGTTTCCGGGCGGTCGCCGCCCG
>JAXDMI010000749.1:0-4149 GCA_034666145.1 Myxococcales bacterium
TATTCATCGCTCGAGCATGACGGTGGGATGGAATTTCGAGCGTCGGCGTGACACCTGCACGCAGTTCCTGATCGGTGTCTCCGTTCTCACGAAGGCGCTCGCGGACCGCGATACGAACCTCGAGGCCGTTCGAGCGCGCATGCGGCTCTCGCCCGAGGAAGCTCTGTTTGCGGCGAGGCGTCTCGCCGAGGAGAAGCTCATTGCCTTCGCCGCCGGTGGCGCGGTTCGCTCGAACGCTCTCGGCATCGAGCGGGCCGACGCGCTGATGGCTGCGGTGCGCGCGAAGGTGCAACGCTCCGACGAGGTCGTCCGCACGCTCCGTACCGGAGGCCCTCCTCTTGGCGTGCTCGCGGCGGTCATCCGCGCAGACGGTGCGCCGCTCGCATGCGGTGGTCCCGACCTCGACGCGATTTACCGGCTCGCGCTCGTCGACGACGTCGTCACCCTCGAGCGTCGTACGGCGGACGGATCATTCGAAGCCGCGCCGTGAACGTGATGGCGGAGATTGTCGTCTCGGTCGCCTCCTCGACGGAAGATCTCGAGGACGCACGAGCCCTCTTTGCGGAGTACGCCGCGTCGATCGGATTCTCGCTCTCGTTCCAGGGGTTCGATCGCGAGCTGGCCGAGCTGCCGGGTCGTTATGCGCCGCCTTCGGGCCGTCTCCTCCTTGCCCGCATCGAGGGAGTGGTCGCGGGTTGCGTCGCGATGAGGGACCTCGGAGACCGCGGCTGCGAGATGAAGCGCCTGTTCGTTCGACCCGCGTTCCACGGCAAGGGATGCGGGCGTCGACTCGCGGTGGCCGTCATCGAGGAAGCGCGCCGGGAGCGTTACCGGACGATGAAGCTCGATACCGTACCGGCCATGCGAGCCGCGATCGCGCTGTACGCGTCCCTTGGCTTTCGCGAGATCGCGCCGTACACGGAGAACCCGGTCGAAGGCGCCCGATTCCTCGAGCTGCAGTTGTAGCGACGACGCGCGCTGTCACTCGACCGCGATCGAGAGGTCGTACGATTTCCTGCGACCCGCGTGGCCGAGCCGGCTCTGGCTCTCGATGGCGGCGCTCGCCGGCACTTCACGGAGATATCGAACAACCATGTCGACGCGTGCGTTTTCCCTGGTCGCCTCGATGGCGCTCGTTCTCGTGGTCGTCGCCTGCGGCGGCGGGTCGACGACGACGTCCTTGCTGGGCAACGGGTCGGAGCCTGGCTCGGCCTCGTCGTCGACCGACCCGACTGACCCGACCGACTCGACCGCATCGGCGCCGAAGAGCGGCGCGCTCGGAGCCGCGTGCAGCGACTACGTCGCATGTTGCGATCTGATTGCCACGACGGCGCCGCAGCTCGCGGCTGGCTGCGACGCGTTCAAGACGCAGTTCGACAAAGCCACCGCGAGCGGCGTGTCGGCGAGTACCTTCGAATCGTCGTGTCAGAGCAGCGTCGCCACGCTGAAGAGCGCCGGCTACTGCAAGCCTGCCGTCGAGAAGCAGAAGTGCGTTCCTTCCTGCACGACGGACGCTGACTGCGCCAACAGCTGTGAGGCCGTCCCCGGCGGCTCGCAGTGCTGCGACCTGCATACGATGTCCTGCTGGGCGTCGAAGACCTCTTCCTGCCCGAAGCCCGAGGACGCCGGAGTCCAGCCGCCGCCGGCCTACTGACGGAGGGCAGATCCCCGCCGCGTCCTTGCGGCACTTGTCCTACTGTAGTAGGAATCAGGAATGGCGAAGCCGGCAGAGAAGCTGTCCGTCAGCGTCCCAAGCGACCTCGCTCGTTCGGTGAGACGGCGGGTCGGCCCTCGCGGGCTCTCGGGCTTCGTGGCCCGGGCCATGCGGCATGAGCTCGAGCGCGAGCAGCTCGGCGTATTCCTCGAAGAGCTCGACAAGGAGCTCGGGCCGATCCCCGATGCCGCGTTGACGCAGGCGAGGAGAGCGTGGCGAGGACGCTGATCCTCGACTCGGAGGCGCTCAACGCCTTGGCCCGGAGCCGGGAGAGGCCGTCGCTCGCCATCCGAGCGCGCGCCATCCTCACCGTGGCGCACCAGGAGCAGGCGCTCGTTCGCGTACCGGCGCCCGTCCTGGCCGAGGTCTGCCGTGGCGGCGCCCGAGACGCGCCCATCGATCACGTCCTGAACGAGCGCGGGATTGTCGTCGCGCCGCTGACAGCGAGCATCGCGCGACGCGCTGGCGCGCTCCTCGCACGGGCGAAGCTGTCGAGCGCGCACGCTGTCGACGCGTTCGTGGTGGCGACGGCCATCGAGCTCGGACCGGCAATCGTGGCGACCCACGACCCCGACGACATCAGGAAGCTCGTGGCGGGCTTGCGAGACGTGCGCGTCGT
Organism: Myxococcales bacterium; assembly: GCA_034666145.1. Taxonomy (GTDB): domain Bacteria; phylum Myxococcota_A; class Polyangia; order Polyangiales; family Polyangiaceae; genus Labilithrix. The sequence goes on from JAXDMI010000749.1 coordinate 2,334, forward strand.
GGCGATCTGACGGTGCAATCGATTCGCCGTGATGATCTCTGCGCGCCCCTCGGGATTCAGTCGTAGCGCACTTGCACGCGCTCGATCATCGTCCGCAGCGCTCGCAAGGCGCCCGCCGTGGTTGCGTGGCGCACGGTCGCCCAGCCTTCGCCTTCGTAGCCGGCGGCGCGCGGTTGTCCGACCTTCGGGGTCCGCAGCTCGACGAGCGCATCGCCTGCCTCCTCGAGCGCCGCCTCCACGCCCGTGACGCTGACGACGCGCGAGCCACTGCCCTGCCCGCGTAGGAATGCGGCCCCCGCCGCCCAGCGTCGCGGTCGCGGCACGAAGCGATCGAGCGCGATCAACGTCGCCCACTCACTCCAGAAGTCGGTCTCGTGCGCGATGCTCATCAGCGGCATGATCTGCACGCCCGGCGGTCGCGCTCCGACCTCGTTGACCAGCGAAGACCCGTCATGGCGAAGGAACCACTCCATGTGGGTGAGCGCGGTGCCCGCGGCCGTGCCGGCCGACGAGCCGAAGAGCGCGGCGAGCGCGCTCGCGTTCACGGGGGCGAAGCGCGCGAGCTCCTCGTCGTCTTCCTCCCTCGGGAGGAGCACGCAGTACTGTTTCCACGGCGTCTCGAGCACCTCGAGCGGTGACGGGAGGTAGTGCGTTCCCGAACGCCACACCACCTTGCCCTTCACGGTGACCGTCTCGCACGTGCGCTCTCGCGCGCGGACGAACTCTTCGATCTGGAGAGGCGCATGAGCGGTCGGCACCGTCCCCTTCTGCTCGAGCGCAGCGAGCTCGGCGGCCGACGCGATCCGGTACGTCGATCGCGCCCCCAGCCCCGCCTGCGGCTTGACGATGACGGGGAAGCCGACCTCGTCGATGAACTTTCGGAGGGCCGCCGGCGAATGTGCAAGCCCGCTCCGCGCCACCGGCACGCGATGGGCCCGCAGGACGTCCTTCATGCGGTCCTTGTCACGGAAGCTCTGGGCAACCGGACCACGAATGCCCTCGATGTCGAGCGCATCACGGACCGTCGCCATCGGAACCTGGAGCTCCTCGAGCGCGCCGGCGAGGCGATCGATGCGGCCGATACTGCGCGTGAGCGCCCGCGCGGCACGGGTCAGCTCGGCGCCGTCGAAGGACCGCTCGACCTGATAGTGGGCAGCGATGCGCGGCCGTAGCGGTGCGGGGATCGACCCCTCGGGATCTTCGCTGACGACACTCAGCGTGACGTCGGGCAGCGCCGCGAAAGCGGCCACGTAACGGTTCGTGTTCTGCAGAAAACGTGGAGCTACGAAGACGACGTGTGTCATTCGGTGACCGCTCCTCTAGCAGGCGTAGACGCGCGGCTGAAGGCCCGAGACGGACACGAGCACATCTGCACGACCCTCGGCTACGCGAAGTGAAGTCGTCCTCGCGTCGATGCTATGTCTGCACGCGATGCGCCCCTCGCTCGACCCGCTTCGCTACGGGCTGCGCGCGCTCGAAGAGATGGCGCGCGAGCAGGCGAGCGTCGCGCCTCCAGCACCATCGAGGGCCGAGCACTTCTCGCCCCACCCGCTGCTTCGTGCACCGTCCCGGGACGGCGCCGCGCTCTCGCTCCGGCTCTTCTCCGACGCCGAGGACGATGCAACGGCGCTCGTCCTAGGGGACGCTCGAGCGCAACGATTCGCGCCCATTCCACCGCGTGCTGCGCCCCTCTTCGAGGCGCACGCCGCCGCGATGGCGGCGGACGTCGAGCTCGCGATGACGATCGGCTTTCCGCTCGTGATGTTCGTGCAACAAGGCGCGACCCGTGCGGCACCGCTCTTCTCACGCGGTGGCA
>JAXDMI010000750.1:0-3034 GCA_034666145.1 Myxococcales bacterium
TCGTTCGATCCCTACGGGCATCTCGTCACGACCGGGTCGGTCGGTCTGCAGCACAACGTCGGCGCCGGCGACGAGCGTGCCTGGTACGCGAGCCCGCGCAACGACATCGTGCAGTGGCATCTCTACGGTAAGGAGGTCTATCCGCCTCACGCGCTCGCGGTCGAGATGAGCCGCAAGGTCGACGAGACCTGGGGCTTCGGCAAGCCCGTCGTGTGCGGTGAGTTCGCGTACGGGGGCGAGGATCACGCTACCTACGATCACACGCACGACGGCATCTGGTCGCTGCTCTTCTCGGGCGCCGGCGCGCTCGCGCACAGCGCGCCGCAGTTCCAGATCGACTCCGACGAGCCGATGACGCCGGCGCGCGGGGCGCACTTCAAGGTGCTCTCCGATCTCCTGGGCCGGTTCGGCCTCGCTGCGATCGCACCGCGCCACGACGTTCGCGTGGTGCACGGTGGCGCGCGCGCGTGGTCACTCGCGACCGACGACGCGAGCGCACGCGCGCTCTGGCTCCTCGGTCCGGACGTCGGCTATGGTGCGCCTGTGAGCGGCGTGCAGGTCCTGCTGCCAGCGCCGCCCGCCGGCGACGTTCATGTCGCGTGGATCGACGACGTGACCGGCGAGACGATCGCGCGCGACACGCTCCGGTCGACCGGCGCCGGCGAGGTCATGCTCACGGCGCCGTCGTTCGTCCGTCACATCGCAGCGATGATGTCGCGCTGATCAGGCAGCGACGAAGAGGCCACGTCGTTGCCTCGCGACGAGCTCGGCGTAACGGCCACCGGACCGGAGCAGGTGATCGTGCGTGCCCGACTCCACGATTGCGCCGTCGTCGAGGACGACGACGCGGTCGGCCTCGGTGATGGTGGTGAGCCGATGAGCAATGACGAACGTGGTGCGTCCTCTCGTGAGCCTCACGATCGCCTCACGCACCGCGTCCTCGCTCTCGGCGTCCAGCGCGCTCGTCGCCTCGTCGAGGATCAAGATGGGCGCATCCTTGAGGAGCGCGCGCGCGATCGCGATGCGCTGCCGCTGCCCGCCGGAGAGCTTGCACCCGCGCTCTCCGACGCGGCTGTCGTAGCTGCCCGGCAGCATCATGATGAAGTCGTGTGCGTTCGCCGCCTTCGCTGCGGCCTCGATCTCTTCGCGAGTCGCGCTCGGACGACCAAACGCGATGTTGTCGTAGACGCTGTCGTCGAAGAGCCAGGCCTCCTGGAGCACGACGGCGATCTGCTTGCGCACCGAGCGCTGCCGCAGGACACGGATGTCGGTCCCGTCGAGCCAGATGGTTCCGGCATCGGGAGCGTAGAGGCGCTGGAGGAGTGCCATGAGCGTGCTCTTGCCGCTTCCGCTTCCGCCGACGAGCGCGATCGTCTCACCGGGGCGCGCATGGAGGCTCACGCCGCGCAGCACCGGCGTACCGGCGCGATAGGCGAACGCGACGTCTTCGAATCGAACGTCACCGATGAGCGGCCCGTCGACGTCACGCGCATCGTCGGCGTCGCCCAGCGCGTCCTCGGCGCCGAGCACCTCGTTCAACGTCTCGAGGGCGACCGCGCCCTTGCGCGACGTCTGGTACATGCCGGTGAGCGACTGCACGGGAGTGAAGACGCCGGTGACGTAACCCAGGAACGCGACCAGCGTACCGAGCGTGACCTCGTTTCTCACGACGAGGAAGCCACCGAAGGCGATGGCGGCGATCCGCGCGAGCGCCATCGATGCATTCTTCGCAGCCGTCACCTTCGCGTCGGTGACGACGCCGCGCAGGACGACGTCATTGGCCGCCGAGACGCCGCCGAGGAAGCGCCGCTTCTCGTCCTCCTCCTTCACGAAGCTCTTCACGACCGCGATCCCCGAGAGCGCCTCGTTGAAGCGCGAGAAGATGCTGGTCCAGCGTCGCATCAGGTCGCGTTCACGCGTGGTCTGCTCCTTCGCAGCGCGTGTGCCGAGCAGCGCAGGCAACGGCGCAAATGCGATGACGACGAGCGAGAGCCGCCAATCGAGGCGGATCATGACCACGATCGAGATCGCGAGATAGACCACGGCCGGCACGAAGTGGAAGGCAGCCTCCGAGAAGGCGGCGACCGAGCCCGAGATGCCGCGCTCGATCTTCGTCATCACCGCGCCGACGCCTTGTTCGCGATGATGTGCGAGCGGCAGCGCGTGGAGGCGCTCGACGGTGGCGCGCATCATGTCGTAGCCGACGCCGATGCGCACGCGCCAGATCGCGCAGTCGAGCACGCCGTTCAGCGCCTCGCGTGCGAGCAGCATGGCGACGAGCGCGCCGACGAGCATCGCCGCCGTCGTCGCCGCGCTGCGCCCGACCGCGAAGGCGTCGAAGACCAGCTTGAAGAGCAGAGGCTCGCCGGCGGAGAGCACGGCGATGCCGAGCGCGAGGGCGAAGATCTTTGCGAGTCGCGTGCGGTACGGAGAAAAGAAGGAGAGGAGGAGCCTGCGAAGCGCGACGCGATGCGAAGCAGCTGCAGCCGTGTCGGCGAGTTCCCGTGGCATGAGCGACGAGCATTGCACGGCAGCAACGTACGTTCGCCGTGCTCGCCTGCTTTTGGTGCGTGCCCGTCGCACACGTTGGTTCCTCGCGAACGAGCGCGACCATTCGCGCGGCACGACAGATGCTCGATGACGTCGTGTCCTTCGTCGACCTCATCCTCGGCAAGCCGCTCCCCACGAAGAAGGAGGGCGACGAGCGCGTCGGTGCCCTTCGCGGCGTCGCGATCCTCGGCCTCGATGCGCTCGCGTCGGCGGCATACGGGCCCGAGGCACTGCTCACGTTGATGATCCCGTTGGGCGCGGCGGCGCTTCGATACGTGATCCCGCTGACCGCGGTGATCGTCGCGATCCTGGTCGTCGTCGGGCTGTCCTATCGACAGACCATCGAGGCGTACCCGGCAGGAGGAGGCTCCTACACGGTCGCGAACGAGAACCTCGGCAGGAAGCCTGCGCTCCTCGCCGCCGCCGCGCTCACCGTCGATTACCTCCTCAACGTCGCCGTCGCGCTCTCGTCGGGAGTCGCTGC
>JAXDMI010000751.1:0-3374 GCA_034666145.1 Myxococcales bacterium
CGGCTTCGATCTCTACTCCGATGCGCTGCAGGCCGGTCGCCGGCGCTGGCTCAATCCGTACCTCGGCGCACGCGTCGGCTTCTCGCAGACGCAGGACCGAGGCGACTTTGCGGCGGCAGGCGTGTTCGGCCTCGAGATCTTCAAGACCTCCGCGCTGATGATCGACGTCCAGGCCCGCGCCATGGCGCTCGTCGGCAACCCCGACGGCCCCCATGCCGGAATCCAGCCCTCCCTCGGATTCGACCTCGGCTTCTAACCGGACCCAAGGTCATTTTCGTCGAAATGACCCAGGGTCATTTTCCGGGAAAATGACCGAGGGTCAGGAACCAAGGTTCGGAAGAGGTCTGGGTTTCAGGCTCGATTGGAAGCTCGCCTCATCCGAACGGATGACATCGGCAGAGCGCGCAGCGAAACCCGAGGGAAGTGGGAACTTCCCTGGCGCTGGTTTGTCTGGCCGCTAGTCTGGCAGGGGAAACGTTTGTCCTCGCCGCTCGTCCAACGACAGACCCGACACGGAGGCATGCGATCAGGATGGGGCTAAAGGGCTGGAATGTTGCGGTTCTCGTGGCGATCAGCGCGATCTGGTTCGCCGGCTCGACGCAGCGCGAGAAGCGCGTCGTCGGCGATTCCCAGAGCGATCGCGTAGCGCTGCTCGAAGAGCAAGTCGCCGCCAGCCCCAACGACGTCGCGCGCGTGCGCGAGCTCGCCCAGGCCTATCTCGATGCGCGCGCGCCGGGCATGGCCCTCGCATCGATCGAGCACGCGCCCGCCGCGGTTCGCGCCGAGCCGACGGTCGACCACCTCTACGCACGTGCACTCCTCGACCAGGGCCGCTCGGCCGATGCGCTCGCCGCCGAGCGCCGCGTCCTCGCGCAGTGCGCAGCGGCCGGTGAGCCCTCGCTGAGCGAGCGCGATCTGCCCGCATGCTCGACCTATCTCATCGCATCGGCCACGCGCCGTGCGGAGATTCTCGAGCAGCTCGTTACACTCGGTGTCGAAGATGCAAATGCGCATCCCGAAGCATCGAGCCTCGCGTACCACAACGCGACTCGCCAGGTCAGCTTCTCCTCCCGCTGAAATCGAGCGGCGCGTCTTGGGCTCACTGACTCGTACGTACGTGTACAGTACACGCAATTTCGATTGCGTCTCTCGAGTAGCTCTTGGTGGCCCCCTTTGGCGGCGCCCCGTATGAACACCGAGGAGGTTCCGTTGAAGCTCTGTCTCGTCAAGAGCGCGACCCTCGCGCTGGCAGCTTCCGGCACCGTCGCCGTGATGGCGCTGACCACCGGCTGCGGAATGGGGTTCGCCTCGCGCCACGCGCACGTCAAGGAGGCCGTTCGTCCCTCGGCCGACGAGCTCGCCGCCGAGCAGCGTCTCCTCACGCAGCCGTTTGCGCTCGCCGTTCCCGAGGATGCGATCGTCCGCGTCGTCGGACCGTCGATGACGTGCACGGGCACGGTCATCGACGACGATCTGATCCTCACCGCGCATCACTGCCTCGTCGAGCGCGGCACGCACGGCGAGTTCTCGAAGAAGCTCCTCGATCCGTCCCTCGTGAAGATCGAGCTCGGCGGCGACTACTTCGCGTGGGGCGAGGTCTCGACGCGCGCCATCGTCGCGCCGCCGTGCGGCGAAGGCGGCGGCGCTGGTGATCTCGCGGTCATCGTCCTCTCGCGCAAGCTGGTCGGTCTCTCGACGATGACGCCGCGTCTCGATGCGCCGCCGAAGATCGGCGAAGAGGTGAACCCCGTCGGCTTCGGCCGCTGCGCGCTCTCACCCGACGGCATCCGTCGTAAAGAACGCACCGGTGGCGCCATTCGCGCGCTCACCGGCGAGACGATGCACCTCGACGCGTCCGTATGTCCCGGTGACTCCGGCGGTCCCGTGTTCGCGAAAGGCAGCCGCGAGATCGTCGGCGTCGTGAGCCTCTCCGCGATGGATCACGACGAGCACACGCGCGGTGCTTCGGTGATGGCGCGCATCGATTCGTACCGACTCGTGTTCGCCCATGCGCGGCTGATCGCGGACGGCGTGGCGTCGAACGAGCTGCCGCCGCTCGAATGCGTCGCGGCCGATACGCGCGCCGAGCCGAAGCCAGAAAAGAAGAAGTAGCGGCGACGCAGGAGCGTCGGAACGTGATCCGCGACCGCGGTCGATCGGCCCGATCGAGCCGAGGTCGAGACTAGCTCGACCTTTTTGAGCCGATCGCGCAGCGTCGCAGGCACTTCATGTTCTGAGGTAGCATCACGGCCATGTGCGGCATCGTTGGTTACGTCGGATCGAAGGACAGCGCTCCCATCCTCGTCGAGGGGCTGCGCAGGCTGGAATATCGCGGGTACGACTCGGCGGGCCTCGCCGTTCATACCGGTCGCGGGGTCGAGATCGTGCGCGCGGTCGGCAAGCTCGCCAACCTCGATGCTGCGCTCAAGAAGAGCCCGCTCGCCGGCACCACCGGCATCGGTCACACGCGCTGGGCGACGCACGGACGGCCCAGCGAGGCCAACGCGCATCCGCATGTCGCGGGCAAGGTCGCCGTCGTCCACAACGGCATCATCGAGAACCACGTGCAGCTCCGGAAGGAGCTCGAAGCCTCGGGCGTGAAGTTCCAGAGCGACACCGACACCGAGATCGTCGCGCATCTCGTCGATCGCGCCCTGAAGTCCAACCTCGAAGAAGCGGTTCGTAGCGCGCTCAAGCAAGTGCGCGGCGCCTACGCCATCGCGGTGGTGAGCGGCGACTCGCCGGAAGAGATCATCGTCGCCAAGCACGACTCGCCGCTGGTGCTCGGCGTCGGTGACGGCGAGAGCTTCGCCGCGAGCGACATCCCCGCGATCCTCGCGCACACGCGCGACGTCATCTTCCTCCAGGACGGCGAGCTGGCCGTGCTCAGCAAGGCGGGGATGAAGATCTCCACGCTCGACGGAACGGCCGTCACGCGTGCGTCGAAGCGCATCGACTGGTCGCCTACGCAGGCCGAGAAGAACGGCTACAAGCACTTCATGCTCAAGGAGATCCACGAGCAGCCGCGCGCCATCGAGGACACGCTGCGCGGTCGCATCGACCTCGCGAACGCCGACGTCATCGCCGCGGAGATCGGCGTGACCGAGGAGTTCGCGAAGAAGGTCGGTCGCGTCTACTTCGTCGCGTGCGGGACGAGCGCGCACGCGGCGATGGCCGGTCGCTACTGGATCGAGGCGCTCGCGCGCGTTCCGTCCACCGTCGAGATCGGCAGCGAGGTCCGCTACCGCGATCCCGTCTTCATGAAGAACGACCTCGTCGTCGCGGTGAGCCAGAGCGGAGAGACGCTCGACACGCTCGCGGCGGTGAAGGCGGCGAAGGCAGCGGGCGCGCACATCGTCGCGGTCGCGAACGTG
>JAXDMI010000752.1:0-11501 GCA_034666145.1 Myxococcales bacterium
GCCTTCACGTTGCGAACGGCGACGGCGTCGGTCTCGCCTCCCGTTCCGGCGCTCAACCCGACGAGGCCCTGCACCACCGCCGGCACCATCCCGGTGACCGCCGGTGCGCCGTCGTACGCGACCGTCACGACGTCGCCGCGCACCGAGATCGCGAGCTTGTGCCAGGCCCCGATGAAGCTGATGCCCTTCGAAGCCACCACCCACGGGTAATGACCGACGGTCTTGGCGGCCTCGAGCTTGACGATCTCGAGCGCCGGCACCGGGGGATCGCTCGATTCCGTGCTGTCGTTCCGATGGTTGTCGGCGAAGACCGCGCCGCCCGACACCAGCGCGGGGATGCCCATCTCGCTGCCGCTGTTCTTGTTGGACAGATTTGCGACCGCGGTGGTGTCGAGCCACACGAACGCGAAGCCGTCCGCACACGAGCCGTTCTTCGTGCATTTCACGAAGAAGTCGAACGCAACGTCGAACGAGCGCAGCGCGACCGGCGTCGTGCGCCAGATGCCGCCGATCGCGTCGTTCCGCTCTGGTGGATAGAAGAACGTCGGACCGGCGTCGGGATCGCCGGCGTCGATCGGCACGGGCGTCGTGTCGACGAACGGCAAGAGCACGGCAGCCTTCATGCCGAAGAAGCTCTCCACCTTGGGATAGCCGCCGCTCTGCATCGACGAGCGTGGGCTCCACATGTCGAGCGTGGACGTGAGCGGCGTGTCGATGGTGGTCTGCGCGATGCACGGCGGCGGCGCCGAATCGACCGAGGCCTCGGGTGCGGCGTCGACGATCACGGAGGTGTCGGGGCTGACGAAGACATCGCTCCCGGCATCACGCGGGAACGGCTCGGAGAAGCCGTTCAGATCGGTGGTCAGCGAGCACGCCACGCCCGCACCGGCCGCGCCGAGCGCGACGACGAATGCGATGCGACGGACGCCGAGCCTCATCTCATGCGATCGTAGCCCAAGCGCCGGTGATCACGGCCTCGGAACGCTCCTTCACGCTGACCTGGAGGGCGACCTTTCCTGGCGCCACGTTCCAGCCCTCGGTGACGAGCGTGTCACCCGGCCACACCGGCTTGCTGAACTTCGCCTCGAAACCGGTCACCTTCGTGGCGTCGCCGCCGCAAGCGCCCTTCGCGACGTGCCGCACCATGTGGCCATACGTGCAGAGACCATGGAGCAGCGGTCCCTGCGCGAACCCGACCTTGGCCGCGAAGTCGGGGTCGGCATGCAACGGGTTGAGGTCACCCGAGAGGCGATAGAGCAGCGCTTGCTCGGGCGTGGTCGTCTCTTCGATGCGGAAGTCGGCAGGAACGCCCTTGGGGATCTCCGCGACCTTGTCCTCGCGCGGAGGCGTCGCGCCGCCGAAGCCGCCTTCACCGCGGAAGATGATCTGCGACGTGGCATCGAAGAGCGTCTTGCCGTCGGCGTCCTTCGTAACCGTGTCGACGAGCACGACCGCGAGCCGCCGCAGGTCGTACATGCCGCGCACCTTCGCTGTCGTGACGAGCGTGCCCGACGGCGGAAGCATCGCCTGCAGGCGAACGCGCTGCGCACCGTGCACGACCATCGAGAGGTCGCCGCCGGTGAGCGCCACCAGGTCGAACATCGATGCGAACATCGGCACGACGGCGAAGCTCGGGATCACCTTCGGGCCGCGTCCCTCGTAGAGGAAGTCGAGCTCGTCTTTCTTTGCGCCGATACCGAGCGCATAGAGGACGACGTCCTTCCACGCGTACGTGAACGAGGACGGGGTGCTCTCTTTGCCGACCAGCGAAAGGTCCAGGGCCATGAGCGCGGTATGCGACGGAGCGCCATCGGCCGTCAAGCCCAGGGTAGAGTGACGGGCCGTGCTCGCTCCTCTCGACGACCTCGCCGCGCTCGGTCTGGCCTGGGCTCGCGTCATGCCTGCGGTGACGCTCGTGCCCGCCTTCGGGCTGCGCGCATTGCCGACGCCGGCGCGCGGCATCTTGGGGCTCGCGCTCGCCGCGGCGATCTATCCCGCGGTCGTGCCGATCGTCGTCGCGGAGCGTGCAACGCCGTGGTTCCTCCTCGCGCTCGAGCAGATCGTCCTCGGGTTGCCGATCGCGCTCGCTGCCGCCATCCCGCTCTGGGCAGCGACGATGGCAGGTGGGCTGGTCGACGTGCTGCGTGGCTCGCCCGACGGACCGGGCCTCGCGACGGTGGAGGGCAAGCCGTCGAGCTTCGGTGTGCTCTTGTCGCTCCTCGCGAGCGTGGTGTTCCTCACGACCGGCGGCGCCGCGCGCGCCGCAGGAGCGCTCTCGACGTACACGATGCCCGGGCATCCGCTGCTGCTCGCGGCACACGACATCGTCGCGGGCGTCGGGCTCGCCATCGCGATCGGCGGTCCATTGCTCGCGGCGGCGGTGGTCCTCGAGCTCGCGTTCGCGCTCGTGGCGCGCGCGGCGTCGCCGGCGCAGGTCCATGCGCTGCTCGCGCCGCTGCGCGCCATGGGGCTGCTCGCGATCGTCGCCATCGTGATGGAGCGACTCGCGACGCTGGTGGCGACGGCCGCGCAGACCTCGCTGCCCCCGCTCTGACGCGACGGACGCGACGGACGCGATGCTCTACAGCGGCAAGCGGTAGCCGATCGTGAGCCCGAGCTCGAGGACCTCGACGTTGCCGCTCAAGGTCGCGCAGTCGCCGATCGACGTGCATCGCGGCGTATCGGGCAGCACCCAGCGGTAGCCGCGGAACGTGGCGCCGGCGATCCAGTTCTCGCTGAGGAAGTAGCTCCCGCCGAGCTGCAGGCCGAAGGCGAAGCCCTCGGTACGGACCGTGACCTCCTTCGAGCCGAGGATCGGCGGGACCTCGTCGCCGGCGTTGGTGGTGAAGCGATCGGCGACGACGACGCCGCCGACGGAGACGCCGACCCATCCCTCGAGGAAGCGGTAGTGCAGCGGGATGTAACGCCCCTCTCCGCCGATGAAGAGATAGCTGCGCGAGTGCGTGCGCGGCAGAGACCTGAGGCCGCCGTACTCGGTGTCCGACGTCGGCAGCGGCGCAAAGAGCACGCCCGCGCCCGCCGCGAAGTTGCGATGCCATCGGTAGAGCACGTGGATGCCGGTCTGCAGCGTGGCGTCGCCGCGACCGATGGTGCCGAACGGCGTGGCACCACCGCTCTGGCCGGCGGAGATGGGCGCGGTCGGCAACGCGATGATACCCGCCTCGAGCTCGGCCACGGTGTGCGGTCGATCGATGATGCGCGAGAGCGCAGCGGACGTCGCTTGGGAGGTCGGCTCCGGAGCGCGCGCGGCCTCGGAGCGGAGCTTCGGCGGATCGCCGGGAGCCGGCGCTTTCGCGTCGGCGCCGCCCTGAGCGCGCGGTGGAACAGGCGGCTCGTCGGCGTGAGCGAGAGGCGCGAACGCGACTTCGGCAGCAAGCAGCGCGACGGACACGACGAGCGCCCGTCGGATGTATTTTACATCCATTTCACGCTCCCCGTCGGCGCCGGACCAGCCGGCGTGGGCGCGGGCTTGGGTCCGGGTTCGGGGAGCTTCGGGGTCGGCGGAGCGGGCGCTTCGCCGGCCGTGAGGGACCGCGCAGCCTTGAGCGGCTTGCCGTCGGCCTGAGTCGTGAACGTGACTTCGAAGTGGCCGGCCTCGAGGAAGGCATAGCTGGCCTTGAACACGCCCGGCGCCGGGCTCTGCGCAGGCATCGTCGCGCCGCCGCCGAGCCCAGGTCCGCTGATCATGAACGACGCACCGTCGAAGGTGCCCTTGGTCGGGGCGATCCTCGCGGTGAGCTCCACGGTCTGTCCGAGACGCGGCGTGCCGACGTTGGCCTCGAGGATGACCTTGTACGCGGCAGCGGCGCTCGCCGACGGCGCGGGAGGGCCGGGAGGTACGTTCGCCGCGGGCACCACGGGCTTGCCGTTCGCGGACGGCGCGATCGGCGGCTTGTTCAGCGGCGGCGCGGTCGGCGTGGTGAAGGCTGCGAGCTCGGCGTCGTACTGATCGACGAGACGCTTGGCGGTTGCGTCGTTCGGATCGAGATCGTGTGCGGCGCGCGCGAGACGCAGCGCTTCCATGATGTCGCCCGCGGAGCGCTGCGCGGTCGCTTGCGATACCAGCTCGCTCGCCGCGCGCATGCGGATGTCGAGCAGCCGATGATCGTTCGGCCACTTCTTCAGGCCTTCGTCGGTGAGGTCGCGGACGTTGTCACCGGCGGGAGCCACGAAGCGATGCTTGTACATCGCATCGGTCGCGCGCGAGACGTACGCCTCGTCGTCGATGTCCGCGCCGCCGAGCTTGCCCATCTTCCACGCCCATCCTGCGGCGATTCCGGCGCCGAGGACGAAGCAGAGCACCACGAACGCGAGGCCCTTGGATTTCCGGGGCTCGTCCGCGATCTCGATCGAGGTGCCGCGCCGCGTGCTGCGCGATCCCGCCACCGATGAAGGAGGCGCCTCCGACACGGGCATGGGTCGCGACGACTCGGTCACGGCGCGTGGCGGAGGTCCGGTGACGCCGGACGCGGGCGGCACGTAGTGCGTCGCAGGCTGGCGAGCGTCGCTCTCGTAGTCGGCATCACCGGGCATCGTGCGCGGCGTGCCTTGCTCCATGCCGCGCGTCTGGGCGCGCGTTCGGCCTTGATGAGGATGCGCCCCGGGGAACGTCGGCGGCGGCGTGGCGATGGTGGCCGGTCCACCAACTGCGGGCGGATCGAAGCTCGCGTCGTCCATCGTCTCGTCGACGCCGGAAGGCGAACGCGGGCGTGACGGCGTGGGTTGCGGCACGCGATCCGCAGCCGCCATGGGGCGCGAGCTCGGCGACGCAGGCACGATGCCCGACGGTCGCTCACGTGTTCCGCCGACGGCATCGGCGAGGCGCGCCTGGAACTCGGTGGGCGGCTCCCACTTCGCGGTCGCGGCGGTGAGCGGACGCTCGCGCGCGCCGTTCTGGTGACGCACCTCCGCTTGCGGGTGCGACGACGACGGCGGCTCGGAGACGCGACCGGACGACGGCGTGAGGCGATCGGCGAGCTCCGGTGAGAGATCGAGCTGCTTCGTGCGCTCGTTCGGCGGGAGCTGCATCGCGTTCGGCGCGGCGGCTCGACGAAGCATCGGCCGCGAGATGTCCTCGGCGGCCAGCCCCGACTGCTTCGCGGCATCGATGATGGCGTGACCGAGCGCGCGCGCGTCCTGCTCGCGCTTCTTCGGATCCTTGGCGAGGTTCGCCATGATCACGTCGGCGAGGGGACTCGGCACGTACTCGGCGCGCGGGATCGAGCTGAGATGCGGCGGCGCATCGTGGATCTGCTGCACGAGGAGCCCGACCGCCTGATCGCCCTCGAACGGCGTGCGCCCGGAGAGCATCTGGAAGAGCAGCGTGGCGATCGAATAGACGTCGCTCGCGGGACCGACGGCGTTGCCCTGCGCGCCCTCCGGCGAGATGTAACGCGCGGTGCCGAAGATGAGGCCGGCGGCGGTGGCGACCGACTGCTCGCCCCAGTTGATTCGGGCGATTCCGAAGTCGAGGACCTTCACGAAGTCGGGATCGGTGCCGCGCCGCACCAGCATGACGTTCTCGGGCTTGAGATCGCGATGCACGATGCCGACGGCGTGCGCCTCGCCCGAGGCCTCGCAGAGCTGGAGCGCGATGTGGAGCGCCTTCGGCAGCGGCAGCGCACCGCCGGCAGCAGCGAGCGCGCTCTGCAGCGAGAGGCCCTCGAGGTACTCCATCACCATGTAGAGCGCGCGATCGGGGAGCTGACCCGCGAGGAGGACCTGCACGACGTTGGGGTGCTGAAGACGCGATGCCACCTTCGCCTCGCGCGTGAAGCGCGAGACGAGCTGCGCGTTGGCGCTGAGCTCGCGATGGAGGATCTTCACCGCGACGTCGCGGTCGATGCCCGTCTGGAACGCGCGATAGACGCGGCCCATCGCGCCGATACCGACGAGCTGGCGGATCTCGATGTGGCCGGAGATCTCCTGGCCGAGGTACGGGTCGTCCTCGGCTTCGCGTCCGGCGGACGCGGCGCTCTGCAGAGGCATGCCGTCGAGCGGACAGAACAGGGCGTCGCTGGGATAGCGCGCGCCGCATGCACCGCAGACTTTCGATAGGGCGGCGGACGCCTCGTTCACGCGGTTCATGCTAGCGCAAATGACGAGGTTTCCATCCCGCGCCGCCATCTCGTTTCGGGGAGGACCCGCGCGTGCACGGCGGGTTGTCGCGTATAGCGGCGCGTAGAGCGGCGGAAGTGGCTGCGCTACGTTTGTTACAGGGCCGCAAGGTGACCCGAGGCGAGGCGAACGCGAGCGCAAGGACAACCGTCTTTGCCCGCCATTTCGTGGGCATGGCCGCTGCCCCTTGAAGCCGCGGCGAGGCTCCTCTAGACGAGGCCGGTCGTGTCGGAAGCCGAAGCCAGGGATGAGGACGCGCGCGTGCCCGAAGGCGGGCCGGAGAGCGCAGCCGCGGCTGCGAGCGGCGCGGGGAACGCCTATTCGGTCAAGCTTCCCACCTTCGAGGGCCCGCTCGATCTGCTCCTGCATCTCTGCCAGAAGCACGAGCTCGACATCCTCGACATTCCCATCGGGTTCGTGACCGAGAAGTACCTCGAGTACCTCGCCGTCATGCAGCTGATGGACCTCGATCTCGCGAGCGAATACCTCGTGATGGCGGCCACGCTCGCGCACATCAAGTCGAAGATGCTCCTGCCGGCGCCTCCGCCCGGTCAGGAGGACGACGCGCTCGCCGAGGACGAAGACGATCCGCGCGAGTCGCTCATCCGGCGGCTGCTCGAGTACCAGAAGTACAAGCAGGCGGGCGCCGATCTCCAGGCGCGTGGCGTCGTGGGTCGCGACATCTTCTTCCGTGGCAGCACGCTCGAAGAGGCCGTGCACACAGGCATCCCGCCGCTGGCGCAGGTGCCGTTGTTCTCGCTTGTCGAGGCGTTCCAGGGCGTCCTCGCGAAGAGCAAGATCAAGCTCTCGCACGACGTCGTGCACGAGCGCATCACGCTGACCGATCGCATCAACGAGCTCGTCGACGTGCTGCGCACGCGACGGCGGATGCAGTTCGAGGAGCTCTTCACGGATGCGTCGACGCGGTTCGACCTCGTGATCACGTTCCTGGCGCTGCTCGAGATGACGAAGCTGCGCATGACGCGGCTCGTGCAGGTCGATCCGCTGGCGCCGATCTACGTGGAGTTCAGCGCGCAGGTGAACAGCGACGACGCGCTCGACGAGAACGCGACCGACGAAGAGAAGGCGACGGCGCAGGCGAAGGCGGATGCCGAGGCTGACGCCGCAGCCGACGCGCACGCGCGCGAGCATGCGCACGAGCCCCATGCGAACGGGCATGTGAACGCGGCCCCGCATGTGGACGCGGCCCCGCATGTGGACGCGGCCCCGCATGTAGAGCCGCACGTGGATACGGACGGGGACGAGGACGAGGACACGTGAGCAAGCGTAAGAAGTCGGGCGGTGCGCCGCGCGATCAGGAGCATCCCATCGCGGACGACGGCAGCGTTACGACGCGCGCGGTCATCCCGCCGGAGCTCCTCAAGAAGGCAGCGGGCGACAGCGAGCACGCCGTTGCGGGAGAGCGTGTCGAAGAGACGTCGGAGCTCGAGGCGATGCCGGAGTCGGCGGGCGTGCCCGTCGATGCGGAGGGCTTCGAGGCCGAGGCTCCCGCGGACGACGACGATGCTGATGCTGATGCTGTCGCTGACGAGCTCCCGACGGGCGAGGTCGCGGTCGAGGCGTTCGATGCCGAGATGACCGTGAACCTCGTGGGCGAGCTGCCGCTTCCGGGGCGTGACGATCTCGACGCGCCGACGGTCTCGTCGGCGGGCGAGCTGTTGTCGGAGGTGGACAGCGTGATGCTCCAACGGAAGCATCTGCGCGGTTTGCTCGAGGCGCTCGTGTTCGCGAGCGACAGTCCGATCACGCCGAAGGAGCTGGGCAAGCTGGCGTCGGCGCCGCAGAAGCAAGTGAAGGAGCTCCTGGCCGAGCTGAAGGTCGACTACGCGACGCGCGGCATGCACCTCGACGAGGTGGCGGGCGGCTGGGTGTTCCGCACGAGCCCGCAGTACGCGCCGTTCGTGCGCGACCTGACGAAGCAGAAGCCGGTGCGTCTCACGCGAGCGCAGGTGGAGACGCTCGCGATCATCGCGTATCGGCAGCCCATCACGCGTCCGGAGGTCGACGACGTGCGTGGTGTGGACAGCGGCCCGGTGCTGAAGCTCTTGTTGGAGCGCGATCTCGTGCGCATCCTCGGCAAGCGCGACGAGCCCGGACGCCCCTTGATTTACGGCACGACGGGCCACTTCCTGGAGTTCTTCGGCCTGAAGTCGTTGAAGGACCTGCCGACGCTGCGCGAGTTCACGGAGCTGAGCGACGAGTCACGCGAGGCCTTCGAGGACGAGCTGGGCGAGACCCCCGAAGACGCCGCGCGCCGTGCCGCGGAGGCGGAGGTGCGTGAAGCGGGCGGCGAGGGCGAAACAGGCGAAGCAGGCGAAGAGGGCGAAACAGGCGAAGAGGGCGAAGAGCGTTCGGTGCACGAGAGCATGAGTGTTCCGGTCGCCGCGGCGACGGGGGATGACCTCGGCTATGAAGGCGTCGAAGGCGAAGAGGGCGACGAAGGCGACGACGAGCTCGGCGCGACGGAAGACGCCGACGCCGACGCCGATCCCGATGCCGATGAGCACGAGGAGCGCCACCCGCACGGTGAGAAGGCGGAGAAGCATGTGGCGGACGATGACGGGCCGACGCTGACGTCGGAGGCGCCGCCGAGCGACGACGAGTAGGCGAGGGCGGACGCGAACGCGAGCACGAGGGCGGACGCGGACGCTGGGACCTTCACTCCTTCTCTTTCGCCGCTCCCGCTGCGCCGCCGCCCTCCACCGCCGGGTCGCCATAGGCCGACGCGAGCTTCGTCACTTCGTCGCGTAGCTTCTTGTGCGCCACGAGCTTTCGCAGCAGCTCCCACAAGGCGGGGTCCGACAGGACCTTCATCGGGTCTGCGCCCTTCGCCTTCTTCGGGATGGCGGCCGGGCCTCGCGCTCGCAGCTGCGCCATCTTGTCGACGAACGGCTTCGTCGGGAACAGATCGCCTTTCTCCCAGGCCAGCACCGTCGATTGCTCGATGCCCAGCGCCTGCGCCAGCTCCTTCGCGGTGCAAACCAGGTCCTTGCGCAGCGCCTTGATCTCGTCCGGGGTCACGCCGCGACATTCGCCGAGCATCGCCTTCGATGCAAGCCCAGGCACACCATCCGCCCACGACCGATACTCGCGTCCGTCCCGTCTCGCGCTACGATGAGCTCACTTGCCTTCGTCGTATCGCTTCCGCTTCGCCATCCTCGCTCTCTCGCTCGCCCCCGGCGCCGCGTACGCGCTCGCTTGCGGTGACGGCGGAGGCGGCGGTGGCGGCGACATCACAGACAGCGACGCCGGCCCCGGGTCACCCCCCGACGCCGCCGTCGGACCGAACGACGCGCAGTCGGCCGCCACCACCATGCGCCTCGCGCACGTCGCGCCCGACCTCGGGCCCGTCGACTTCTGCTACCGCATGGCCAAGACCTCGTCGTTCGAAGGCCCCGTCCTCGGCGACGGCATCGGCGGCGCCAACCTCGATGCAGGCACGGGCGACATCGGCGACGGCGGCGACGCCGGCGATGCCGATCTCGACGCCGCGATCGCCGACGCCGAGGCCGGCATCCTCGATCAGGACGGAGGCGCGCCCTCCGTCGGGTACCGCACCGTCTCTCGCTACCTCACGCTCGGCGCGTCCGGACCGCTCACCATCGCTCTCATCGCGCCCGGCGCAACCTCCTGCGCGACGCCGCTCTTCACCGCCGACGTCACGCTCGATCCGGGCAAGCTCTCGACCGTCGCCATCGTCGGCCTTCGCGGTGCCGACGCCGGCGAAGCTCCTCTCGGCCTCGTCGCCTTCACCGACGATCGCACCACGACGCCCGCCATGGCACGCGTGCGCATGATCCACGCGGCGCTCGGGATCGAAGGCGGACGCGCGGCATCCGCTGCGCTCGCCGTTCGCGCGGCCGCCGCGCAGACGATCACCATCGCCGATCATGTCGACCCGAAGAAGGCCGGCGCTCCTTCCGCCGCCGTGCCCGTGGACTCGCTCGGCTACGCGACGATCGCGCCCGTTCCGTCACCCGCGCAGCTCGCCGTCGGCGCAGCCGCGATGGCCGGCCCCGCCACCACCGATGCCTCGAGCGATTCGTGGGTCAGCCAAGCCGGCGCGCTCGATCTGCGCGGCGGCTCGCTCCACACCGGCTTCGTGCTCACCGGTCAGGAGCAGGAGCCGTTCGAAGTGCTGTGGTGCACGGACACGAGCACGTCCGGCGACCGCACCACCTGCGTCCTCGTTCGCTGATCAATCAGCCCCCTAGGTCGCTGCGGCCGAGCCCGCGACCGTCATCTTCGAGACGCGGATGGTCGGCGATGCCGTCGCTGTGCGCAGGTCGAGGTCGGAGCCGACCGCGTCGATGCGCTTCCACAGCTCGTCGACGTTCAGCGAGATCGTGACCTCGCTCACGGGATACGCGAGCTCGCCGTTCTCGATCCAGAAGCCGGCTGCGCCGCGCGAGAAGTCGCCCGTGACGGCATTGAAGCCGAAGCCCATCATCTCGGTGACGTAGAGGCCCGTCTTCGTGCCCTTCACGATGTCGGCATTCGAGTCGGTGCCGGGCTCGAGGATGAAGTTCGTCGTGCTGCACGACACCCCCGCCGAGCCGCCGCGCGCGGCATTGCCGGTGCTGGGTCGGGCGAGCTTGCGACCGGAGTAGCTGTCGCAGAGAAACATGCGAAGTACACCCTTCTCGACGACCACGTTCTTGCGGCTCGCGAGCCCCTCGCCGTCGTACGGGCGAGAGCCGGGCGCCCGCGGCAGCAGCGGATCATCGACGACGGTGACGAGCGAGCTCGCCACCTCGGTGCCCTCACGGCCCGCGAGATAGCTGGATTTACGCCAGATCGAGCTGCCCATGATGCACCCCGCGAGCATGCCCAGGATCGATCGCGCGGCATCCGGGTCGAACACGACGGGGACCTCGCACGTCGCCACCGACTTCGCGCCGAGCTTGCGCAGCGTGCGGCGCGCCGCTTCTTCGCCGACCTTCTTCGGATCCTCGAGGTCGTCGAGGAAACGCTTCGCGGTCCAGTGATAGCCGCGGCGCTTCTTGCCGCCGTCGTCCTCGGCGAGCGGCACGACGCTGAGCGACTGATACGAGCCCTTGTACGCACCGCGGAAGCCGCTCGAGAGCACCAGCGCAACGCCGCCGGCCGTTCGGCTGAACGTCGCGCCTTCGCTGTTCGAGATGCGCGGATCGAACTCGCGCGCCGCGCGCTCGCCAATCTTGGCGATCGCGATCGCCTGCGCGGCATCGACGCCGCCGCCCTTGGGATCGAAGAGATCGAGGTTCGGCGCCTTCGTGGCGTCGACGAGCAGATCTTTGTCGGCGGGACCCGCAGACGGATCTTCCTGCGACAGCTCCACGAGCTCGAGGGCGTCGGCGACG
>JAXDMI010000753.1:0-4466 GCA_034666145.1 Myxococcales bacterium
CGCCCGCGGTGAGCGGCACGTTGATCGTGTAGCCCTTTCCTTCGCCCTCGCCGGTCTCGCTGACCGCGCCGGTGCCTGGATAGAACGGGAACTGGTGCGTCGACATGTAGAGGACGCTCGGGTCAGCCGCGAACGCGTCCTGCGTCCCGTTCCCGTGATGCACGTCCCAGTCGACGATCGCGACGCGCTCGATGCCGCGTGCCCGCGCATGTGCCGCGGCGATCGCGACGTTGTTGAGCAGGCAGAACCCCATCGCGTGATCGGGTCGCGCGTGATGCCCGGGCGGACGAACGAGGGCGACGCCTCGCTTCGAAGGCCCGTCGATGAGCGCGTCGACCATGGCGATGGTCCCGCCCGCCGCCAGCTCGGCGATCGCGACGCTCTCCGGGCCAACGTAGGTGTCGGCGTCGATATATCCCTGCTCGCCGCTCAGGGTCCGGAGCCACTTCACGAAGCGTGGATCATGCACGCGTTCGAGCTCCTCGTCGGTGGCAGGACGGGGCTCGATCGGCTGGAAAGACAGCTCCGAACGCTCGATCGCGGCCCGCGCGGCCTCGAGGCGCTCGGGGCGCTCCGGATGGTACCCGTTGGACCGGTGCCGGAAAAACCTTGGGTCGGACAGGAGAACGGCGTCAGTCATGGGTTGCCGCAGTCGAGCGCACGATGATAGCTTCTGCGGGCAGTTCCCAGAAACGTTGCGTAACTTGAGGCGCGCGGAATGCGAAACAAAATCATCGCAGTCAACGCCGTGATCGTGCTCATCGTGGGGCTGCTCGCCTTCGCGATCGTCCGCACGCAGCTCGCGGCAGAGACAAGCAGTCCCGATCAGCTCAAGAAAAGCGCTCAGCGCGACGTCGCGGGAGCGGCAGCGCAGCTGCAGCTCGACGCCCTGCGCGCCGAACGATGGCTCGCGATGAAGGCCACCGAGCCTGCCACGCGCGCCGCGCTCGGCAAGGCAACCCCGGATGCGCGCGGCGATGCCGCCCGTCAGCTCTGCGATCAGATCGCGAGCGCGGCATCGGGTGCGCTCGGAGCAAAGCCTTCGATCGTCGCCGTCGTCGACAACTCCGGAAAGATCGTGGGCCGCAACGGCTCCGACCTGAACCGCGGCGAGGACATCGGCTCGGCGTATCCCGCCTTCAAGGAGGCGATCGCCAAAGCGCAGCCTGGCTCCGACGTGTGGACCGACAAGGCCCGCGCCGACCAGTACATCGCCTCGTACGTGCCCGTGCGCGACGAGAACCGCGCCGCCGGAATGCTCCTCATCGGCATCGCGATCAACGACGCGCTCGCTCGCGTCGGCGACATCACGACGGGCCGTGGCGTGCTCCTCGTCACCGCCAACGGCGACGTCGCCGCGAACTCCGGCAACGCCGGCGAGGACGTGAAGAACGCCGTCAAGGCGAGCGTCCAGGACGTGAAGAACTCGCTCTCGACGGGCAACGTCGTCGCGAGCGGAAACGGCGACGTCATCTTCGCTTCGGCGCCGCTCGCCGGCTTCGGTGACGGGCACCACATCGCCGCGGTCGCTGCCGCGCCGAAATCGCTGCTCCCGGGTGCCGACGCGATCCCGCTCTCGATCCTCGGCGTCATGGCGCTCGGCCTCGTCCTCGTCATCGCCGGCGGATGGTTCCTCGGCAATTACATCTCGCGGCCCATCGCTGCTCTCGAGGAGGGTCTGCTGATGATCCTCAACGGTCAGACCGACAAGCGCTTCGAGCTCGATCATGCCGAGCTCGGTGGTCTCGCGTTCCGGATCGATCAGCTGCTCAACCAGCTGATGGGTGTCGAAGAAGACAACACCGACGACGAGGGCCGCGTCTCGAAGGCGCCGACGGCGGCGAACTTCGGCGATGCGCTCTCGGTCGACAAGAGCGGTCAGTCCGCGGCGGGCGGCGACGTCGATGCGGCGAAGCTCGCGGCGGAGCCCATCGACGCGTACTACGCGCGCCTCTATCGCGAGTACATCACGGCCAAGAAGGCGCTCGGCGAGCAGGTCGACCACATCACCGACGCTGCCTTCAAGAGCCGCATCCAAGGCATGGAGACGGACGCGTCGGCGAAGCACGGCCGCCCGGTCCGCTACCACGTGCAGTCGAACGGCCGCGAGGTCGTCCTCCTCGCCGTTCCGCTCTGATAAAAGCGTCAAAAGCGTAGCGGACGCCGCCAATCGAGCTTAAGAAGGGAGCCTTCATGGGCCTCTTCGATCTGTTCAAAGGCAAAGCGCGCGATCCGAAGACAAGCTCGGACGGCGAAAAGAAACCCGAAAAGAAGTCCAACGCGGCCGCCAAATACGCGGAAGCAGCGGGCAGCAAGCGGGCGCAGGCGTACGATCGCCAGGAGGCGATCGCCGAGCTCTGCAAGATGAAGTCGGCCGACGCCGTGGAAGCGCTGCTGAAGCGCTTCACGTTCGCGACCGATCCTTCGATCACCGATCAGGAAGAGAAAGAAGCCGTTCTCGAGGGCATCGTCGACGCCGGGCGCGAGGCCATCGAGCCGGTGCGCGCGTTCGCGGCGAAGGCGGAGAGCCTCGGACCGCCGATCCGGATCATCAAGGCGATCCTCTCCGAGGACGAGCAGATCGCGGAATTCTTGGTGTGGCTCAAACGCTGGGACACCGAGTACGCGAAGTTCATCGACCCGAAGCTGCAGATCCTCCAGGAGCTGGAAGCGCACGAGCATCCGTCCATTCGCGAGGCGGTCGATCCGTTCCTCCAGGATTCGAACGAGACGGCGCGCTTCTTTGCCGTCGCCGCGACGTTCGCGCAGAAGGACAAGGACGCCGTCCCGTCGCTCCTCACGCTTCTCCTCGACGAGGAGAGTGTTCGCGTCCGCGCGAAGATCGCCGATGGCTTCGTCGCGCTCCAATGGGAGATCCCCGAAGAGCAGCGCGACGCGGTCCGCAAGGTCCTGCCGCCGGCCTACACGGTCGACGGCGCGGGCCTCGTGTCGAAGCGCGGCTAGCGCGCCTCACTCGGCCTGCGGCGGCCGTCCTGCCAGCGCCTCGAAAGCAAAAAAGGGAACCGCCGTGAGGCGATTCCCTTTTCTACGTTGCGCTGCGTTGCGCTGCGCTGCGCTCGGCTTACTCGCTGATGCGCGGAGAGGCCGGGAGGTAGAAGCCCGCACCGATGAAGATCATCTGGTTGAACTTGAACGTGCGGTCTTCCGAGTCGATCTTGTTGTCGGGGAACGACGCGTCGGTGCCGCCGCCGCGCGAGTCGAAGCCGCCGCGGTTCCACGAGAACGGGTACGCGCGGTACTCCATGTTCACGCTGACGAGGCCGGACGTGTAGAGCGTCAACCCGAGACCGAACGTCGGTGCAACCGCCGTGCGGGTCTTCACGGCGAAGCCCTCTTTGGTCGTACAGACGGTGCAGTCCGCGCGCTCTTCGACGCCGATGAAGCCCACGCCGCCGTGGATGTAGAGATCGGTGTCGACGAACAGCTTCTGGAACACGGCGAGCTTGCCGCGGAACGGGCTGAACGTGAGCTGTGGGTTGACCATGTACTTCAGCTTGCCGGTCTGATCGGCAAACTTCAGTCCGTAGCTACGCGCCGGCAGGTTGAGCGCGGTGCGCGTGTTGCGCGGCGCGGTCGTGTCGATCTTGTCGGTGAGGTCGGTGTTGGCGTTGATGATGGCGTAGCCGCCGAACACGCCGACACCGAGCCAATCGAACACGTTGTACTGGAGGCGCGCCGCCAGGAAGAACGGACGCTCGTACTCGAAGAGGAGCGGGAGCCCGCCGCCGATGGCGAGCTCGACGCGACCCTGCCGATACAGGCGCATCTTGCGGACGGAAGGCGCTCCGGCGAGCGGACCCGTGAGCTGGATCTCTTGCGCTGCGGCCGGCTTCGACACCGCCGTGGCGGCGACGAAGATCGCTGCTGCGGCGACGAGCGCTCCCGCCTTTCGCGCCACGCGCGCCGTAACGGACGGACGCGAGAGCTTGCGGGTTTCGATTGCGGAGTTTCGCTTCATGCCGGTCCCCATTCGCGCGATCTCGGTGCTCGCGGGCCTTGTGCGTGCGGGCATCACTTGGGAAGCCGATACTCCCAGCTGAACGGCAGGAACATGCTGATGCCGAGCTGGGCTTGAACGTTATTGGTGAGGGGCTTGTCGCCGAACCACGTCGCGGGATCTCGCTGCTGCGCCTGCGTGGGCGCGACGTTGACGTTTTCCAGCTGCTCGACGTAGATGTAGTCGCGGATTTCGCCGGTCACCGCGAACCAGCGGTTCAGGAAGACGCGGAGGCCGATGCCGAGCGAGAACGCCAGGCGCCAGTCGTAGTCGAACTTGCGGTTGTCGGGGTCGATGACCGCGATGGGACGCGTGCGGAGAGCGCCGACGCCGCCGACGATGTACCCGTCGTAGTGGAAGATGAACTGGCTGAAGCCGCTGAACTTTCCGTACATCGGGACGTACGTGAAGTTCACCGTGCCGGCCGCCTGGTACTCGTTCAGCGGAA
>JAXDMI010000754.1:0-5168 GCA_034666145.1 Myxococcales bacterium
TGACCGACACCGCGGAGAAGGTCCGCGCGCTGCGGCTCGGCGCTGACGACTACGTGACGATGCCCTTCGCCATCGAGGAGCTCGTCGAGCGCGTGCGTGCTCGGCTGCGCAGGCCGACCCTCGCGCGCGATACCGACGGCGCGGGCCATCTGCGTATCGACCGCGTACGCAGAGAAGTGCGCGTCGACGGCACGCGCATCGACATGACGCGCGTCGAGTTCGACATCCTCGCTGTGCTCGCCGAGAAGCGCGGCGGCGCGGTCTCACGACGTGCGCTTGCCCTCCGCGTCCTCGACCCGGCGCGCGACGGTGACGAGCGAACGCTCGACGTCCACGTGTCGCGTATTCGCAAGAAGCTCGGCACCGGGACGTTCGTCGAAACGGTGTGGGGCGTCGGCTATCGGCTGCTGCCCGGCCGCGAGGCCTGATAGGCGATCCGCCACACGCAGTTGGCGCCGTCGTCGCTGACGTAGAGCGCTCCGTCGTTGCCCTCTGCGACGGCGACGGGGCGGCCCCACACGTCGCCGTCCGCGGTGACGAAGCCGGTCATGAAGTCGTCGTACTCGCCGAGCGGGACGCCGTTCTTCGTGGGGATCGAGATCACTTTGTACCCCGTGCGTCGCTTGCGGTTCCACGAGCCGTGCTCGGCGGCGAACGCGCTCATGCGGTACGCCGCGGGGAACTGCTGGCCCTTGTAGAACGTCATGCCCAGTGACGCGGAGTGGGATTGGATGAGCACGTCCGGCAGGAGCACCGCGTTGCGCAGCTCCGGATGCTTTCCCTCGTGGTTTGGATCTTGATTGGGGCCGATGTAGAACCACGGCCAACCGTAGAAGCCGCCGTCGCGAACGCGTGTGACGTAGTCGGGAACGATGTTGTCGCCGAGCTCGTCGCGCTCGTTCACCGAGGCCCATAGCTCGCCGGTCTCGGGATGGATCGCGAGGCCCACCGGATTGCGGATGCCCGTCGCGTAGACGCGCTCGCTCTTGCCGTCGGGCGCGTACTCGAAGATGCGCGCGCGCCGGTCCTCCGCCGCGTTGTCGTTGTCGTTCGAGCGCGAGCCGACGGAGACGAACATCTTGGTACCGTCGAGCGAGAACACGAGGTCGCGCGTCCAGTGACCGCCGCCGCGCAAGCGGCCGCCGCCGGAGATGTCGTTGACGACCACCTCGGCCTCGCCGCGCGCGCGCACGTCGCCGGCCGCGTACGGAAAACGCACCACCGAGTCGGTGTTCGCGACGTAGACCCAGCGCGGATCCTTCGGCGGATAGAACGCGATGCCGAACGGCTGGTTGAGGCCCTCGGCGTAGATGCTCACGACCTCTGGCTTGCCGTCGCCGTCGGCATCACGGAGCAGGCGCACGCGATTCGCAGAGGACTCGGCCACGAAGAGATCTCCGTTCGGCGCGGTCCGGAGCATGCGTGGATTGGTGAGGCCTGTCGTGTAGAGGTCGACGCGAAAGCCGTCCGGCACGCGCGGCGACGCGCCTTCGGGGCGCGCGACGAGGTTCGGTCCGTTGTCGACCGACTTGGTGGCGAAGGGCGGCGGCATGTCGGCGGGCACGAGCCGGCGGCGAACGCCCGGCGCGTCGGCGGTCCAATCGCCCTTCGCATCGTCGCCGGTAAGGAGCTCACCGATCGCATGCGGCCTCGTCGGCCCGTCGTGCGCGTCGCCCCGGACCCCGGCGCGGTTGCGACTGCACGCGCTCGCGATCGCGATCGCGATCAGAGCAAGGACCGCGAGGCCGGAGCGCGGGATCGGCGAGGTCATCGCCCGACTCTAGTCAGAGAAGGAGCGGATTGCTCGTCGGTGCGGTCGGGGCGGTCGGCGCGGTCGGCGCGGTCGGTGGCTTGGCCGCCGGCGCAGCGGGCGGCGCAGCGGGCGTGTGCGCCGGTGCGGCACCCGGCGTCTTCCTCGTCGTCGGCGATGCGCTCGGGGCAACGGCAGCGGCCGTCTGCGTCGATGCCGGCACGATCGCAGGCGGAGCCGGAGCGTTCATCACCGGAGCGTTCATCGCCGGAGCGCTCGTTGCCGCAGCACTGTCGATCGGCGCCGTCGCCCCCGTGCTCGTCGTCGGTGCGCTCGCCGATGCGTGGGCCGTCGCGGAGCGATCGCGCGCGCTCTTCGCGCCCCAACGGAGCCACGCCAACGCCGAGCCACCCACGACGAAGAGGCCGATCGCGAACGCGAGCACGAAGCCGACGACCACCGTCCGATGGCGCATCGCAGGCGCGTCGTGCTGCGACCACCCGGGCGTCGTGCCCGGTCCGGTGCCGCCCATGCGTGACTCGCTGACCGCCGCTGCCTGGACGATGGTCCGCGCTTCTTCGAGCGGAGCCGGCCGGATCGACACGCGCGGAAATCTCCCGCTCGAGGATTGAAGCAGGCTGTCCGCCAGCACGCGGCCCGGGCCGGAGGCGGGCGCGAACGGCGCGAGCGACAGTGCGAGCTGCTTCACGTCACCGAAGCGACGATCGCGATCGCGGCGCAGCGCCGTCGCCACGATGGTGGCGATCTCGGCGGGGACATCGGGCACGAGGGTCCGTACGTCGGGAGCATCCTCGCTCACCACCGCGGCCGCGAGCTGCGTCGGCGAGCCGATCCACGGCGGGCGCCCCGAGAGAAGCTCGAAGAGGATGATGCCGAGCGACCAGATGTCCGACCGCGCGTCGACGTTCTCCGAGGAGCGCACCTGCTCCGGCGACATGTACATCGCCGTGCCGATCACGCTGTCGGCGACGGTCAGCTTCGCGTCGCCGTCGGCCTGCACCTTGGAGATCCCGAAATCGAGGACCTTCACGATGCGCGCTTCGTGGGAGTCGCTCTCCTGCGCGAGGAACAAGTTCGCGGGCTTCAGATCGCGATGAACGATGCCGATCTGGTGCGCGGCGATCATCGCCGAGCACGCCTGCAGCACGATATCGACGGCCTCTTCGCACGGGAGCCGGCCTCGCCGATCGAGCTCGACCTGGAGGTCGTGGCCCTCGAGGAACTCCATCACCATGTACGGCAGGCCTTCCGGCGTGACGTCGACGTCCATCACGCGAACGGCATGACGATTGCGGAGCTGTCCAGATGCGCGCGCTTCGCGCTCGAAGCGCGTGACGATGATGTCGTGCGCGAGCATGTCGGGAAGGAGCATCTTCACGGCCACGCGCTGGCGCAGCTTGAGGTGCGTGGCCTCGAAGACGACGCCCATGCCGCCTTCCCCGATCACCTTGACGATCGCGTACTTCCCCGCGATCACTTGCCCCGGTACCGGCAACGCGCGCGCGGCAGGCTGACGCTCGCGCTCGGCGGGGGTGACGCCACTCATCCGCTCGATCGTATCGCCTCCGACACGGACGCCGCAAACAGTGAGGGCACGTCCGTTTACGGCCGCAGCCCGATGTGTAACCTGAGACGTTCAGAGATGCCGCGGAGCTTTCGACCCTCACCAGGCGTGCCCGCATTCTCGCTGCCCGAGGAAGCCCGCGGACGCGACGATGAGCTGTCGCGATCGAGCGAGGCCGAGCTGCTCTCGGCGCTCGCCCCGGCCGACGACAGCAGCGCGACCGCCATGTCGGAGCGCGTCGTGTGCGAGCACGCCGATCGTTGCGGTGGATGCCCCATCATCGCGCTGCCTTACGGCGAGCAGCTCGCGATGAAGCGCGGACGCGTCGTGCAGTCGGCGTCGCGCTATCCCACGCTGGAGCTCGTCTACACGGAGCCGGTCGCGGCGGCCGACCCGATCGTCCAGTACCGCACGCGCGCGAAGCTGATCGTGTCGAGCGGCGGCAAGCTCGGCCTCTACACCAAGGGCGGCGGCCATCAGGTCGTGGACATCCCGAAGTGTCGCGTGCTCTCCCCGGTGCTCTCCGAGGTCGCGACGCTGCTCCGCGAGCGCATCCAGGCCGACGAGAAGACAGCCGGTCCGCTCGCGCCGTTCGATGCGTCGCTCTCGTTCACCGGCACCGGCGGCGCCCTCCGCGCCGTCGACCTCCGCGAGGTCCACGGCGACGACGGCTCGCGCGTCCTCGTCACGCTCGTCGTGCAGCGAGGTCGCGTCGCCACCCGCGAGTCGATGGAGGAAGCCGCGCGGTCGCTCGCCGGCGCGGCGCCCTCCATCATCGGCGTCGCGGTGAACTACCACGAGGGTGATTCACCGCAGATCCTCGGCAGCGAGACCAGCGTCGTGCACGGCGCGGCAACCGCGGAGGACCGCATCGGTCGCTCGCGTCATCACGCGACGTACGGCTCTTTCGTGCAAGCCCATCGCGGCCAGGCCGAGCGTGTCCACGCGTTGCTCGTCGACGTGCTGGGCCTCGAGCGACCGCGCGCCGAGGGGCAGCCGCGCCCGCGCGTCCTCGATCTCTACGGTGGCTCGGGAGCCATCGCGCTCTCGCTCGCGCAGGCCGGCGCCGACGTCCATCTCGTCGAGTCGCTCGCGGCTGCTGCCGATCACGCAGATCGCGCCGCGCGTTCGCAGGTGCTTCCGGTGCGCGCCGAGGCGGCCGACGTGGTCTCGGCGTTGCGACGCCTCGAGGAGCAGAACGCTCGCTTCGACGCGGTGGTGGTGAATCCGCCGCGCCGCGGGATGAGCCCGGTGGCACGCGAGCTCGTGTCGCGTCTGGATGTGCAGACGCTCGCGTATGTGTCCTGCGATCCCGACACGCTCGCGCGCGATCTCGATCACTTCTCGCGCCTGGGCTTCACCATCTCGACGCTGCGGCCCGTCGACATGATCCCGCTCACCGACGAGGTCGAGACGGTGGCGGTGCTCCGGCGCATCGCCGTGCCCACGCCGAAGGTGCTCTACGAGGACGACGAGCTCCTCATCGTCGAGAAAGGCGCGCACGAGCCGACGCTGCCGCAGACCGAGTACGCGTCGTCGCTGGTCCAGCGCGCGCGCAAGCTCCCTGACGCGAGCGAGGCGGTCCCGGTGCATCGCCTCGACGTCGGCACGAGCGGGCTCGTGATGATGGTGCGGAGGCCCGAGCTCGTCCAGCGCTGGCAGGCCATCCTCGGCGCAGAGACCTCACGCAAGATCTACGTGGTGGGCGCCCGAGGCGTGACGCCGAGCAAGGGCGCCATCACGCGCGAGCTCCGCGAAGACGGAAAGATGTATCCTGCACGCACACGGTACCGCCGTCTGGCCGTGGCGAGCGGTCACTCGGTGCTGCGCGTG
>JAXDMI010000755.1:0-3048 GCA_034666145.1 Myxococcales bacterium
CGCTCGAGATCGAGTGTGACTACTGCCGCAAGCACTACGAGTTCACGATGCAGGAGCTGCGCAGCCTGATCGACGCGAACTGAGTCAGGCGTCCTTGAACGGGAGCGAGCCGATGAAGTCGGCCTTGCCGACCTCGACGCCGTTGTGGCGAAGGATGTCGTACGCGGTCGTGTAGTGTAAGAAGAAGTTCGCGAGCGCGAAGTCGCTGACGTAGTCCTTCCCGGTCAGGACCTTGCCGGGCATCCAGGGGAGCGTGACGAGGCGTGCCTCCGCGCCCTCGAAGTCGGCGGGCTTGTAGCCGCGGATGTACTCGAGCACCGCGTGGATGCGCGTGCGCAGCTCGTCGAACGTCTTCTCGGTGTCGGGATGCGACGGCGCTTCCTTACCCGTGAGCCGCGCCGCGGCCATCTTGGCGTTGTCGCAGACGACCTGGATCTGCCGGACGAGCGGCATCATGTCGGGCGCGAGGCGCGCCGCGAGGAGCGTGTTCACGTCGAAGCTCCGGGCCTTCGCGTGGTCGGCAGCCTTGTCGAACCAGCGCTCGAGGTTCTGGAGGTTCTTCTCGAACTGCGGGACGGTGAGATGGTAGAGGCTCATGATCGGGCTCCTTGGTGAGGGCAGCTTTGTAACGCGATCCGGAGCCGGCGAAAATACTCACGCGAGGAGGCGCGCAGCGAACGCGAGCGCCGTGCACGAGGCTGTCCGCAGCGCCAGGGACTGTGGCTTGTCGGAGCTTACGCCCGGCATTAGCAGAGACACATTGCTCGTGTATCGTGCCTCTGCAGAGGAAGTGCTCGCGAGATACGCGGAGAGACCGGACGGTCTCAATAGTGCGGCGGCGAGGCTTCAAGCGGACAGAATCGACCTGATTGATCGCGCGCTTCAGGCGTCGCCCTAGGAATCGCGATGGTTCATCCTGATCGTGTGAGGATTACGCTGACGACAGATAGTGTGTGGCTCGGTCTTTGTGACGAGTCTTGCGCAATCAACGGCCCGCAGTTTTGGAGCCAGGAGCAGCGACGGGGCGACGTTCGCGGCGCGATGCGTGCCCTGGTGTCCTCGGCGGAACTGGTCGACTGGCAAACCGTTCTCGGCGGCACGTTCTCGATCGAGTTCAGGATCGGCGAAAGTTGCTCAGCGGACGACGAGAGTTCAAAGGGCGACGTCCGCCTCGCCGGAATTCTTCTTCTGCCTACAGGGCGCCTTGTGTTGACCACAGGGACGCCAAACGAGTCTTCGCACTTCGTCAGGGCGCTCGTGCCTGGCGCCTACGACATCCGTCTCGATTGGTTCGTGGACCAAGAAGCACGGCACTACGATGTGCCGACGCCCGCGGACTACCCGGCGGAAGAGGGGCCCGACGGAGTCGTCATTCTCCGGCCGCGAGCGCCATCACGGGTTTCGTGAGATCCACGACCTGCATGCTGATCGGCGATCCGACCGGGGGCTCATCATCTCGCGGGGAAGAGCAACCCCACAAGGTTCTGCGCGGCTCGCCTAGAATGCGCGTTCAATGCCTCCGAGGGCGTTACCAAGATCGGCCCCGAGTCCGCATCCCATGCGCTCGCGGTCGTCAGAATGCCGTCGGCGAAGTCGGCTTGGAGGCCGGCTACGCCCGTTCGGGCAATGCAGGTGAGATCATCCTTCAAAACGCGGGCGGGATCACCGCGACACTCCGTGCTGACGGCCCTATCGCTTGTCCAGCGAGGCTCGGACGTACTTTTGCACCTGCTCAATAGCCGTTGACGATGGATCGAACATTGGTTGATGCGCTGGAGCGACTTTGCCGCGAAGCTGGCTTCGGAGAGGAGCCGACCGTTGCGCGTGAAGCGGCGAGGGCGACGGGCGGGCTGCCGGTTCTGAGCGACATGGGCGGAGTGCTGGTCGTGACCGTGCAAGGTGGTGTGCTGCACTACGATCCTGAGCGGGGAGAGGCCGTCTCCGTCGCCGACGAGCGCTGGCGCAAGGCCGCCCTCGTCAACGCAGCACGGAAGCATGGTGAGCTCCGCAGTCTGTTTCCCGGCAAGCCGAAGGGCGCGATTCTGTGCGCGCAATGCGCTGGCACTGGCAAGCTCGTGAGAGACCTCCATTGCGCTGAGTGCATGGGAACGGGGTGGCTCGATCCTCCTTCGCTGGACCCCGGCCCGTGAGGTCCCTCGCCGTCGTCGTCGCGAGCTTGGAGCTTCGAGACTGAGGACGAGCCCGGCGAACGGCGGCGCGGCGAAGCCACTGCCGAGCATCGTCGCGAGCTTCTGCTGCCAATGCGAGATCGCCTTCTCGAGGTCGATGCGTGGCGTGGACATCGCGATGCTCGCGGGCTCGCCGAGCGTCCCGGCCGGTGATCTCCACTGCTGTGACGACGCGAGCGACGGTAGCCTCATTTCGGGAGGCCAACCTCACCGATGCGATCCTCGCGACAGGGACCTTCGACCGCGCAGAACGAGGGCCAGCCTGCGCGGTGCACGCGTTGGCATGGCGAGGTTTAGGAGTGTGCAATCCTCCACGGGGCGGACCTTTGCTGTGAGGAACTGCGGCTGTCGGCTCCAACATCGAGCTCGGGCGCGGCGGATTGATGCCCCCCACGCCTCGCCGGGCATGGAGTATGTGTTTTGCCTGCCGCTAAGAATCCCCCGGCTACGACTCTTGTTGATGACGAAAGTCACGTCAGGGCGGCGATCGCCCCGCGCAGAAGGTCCTGCACGTCGAGCTCGTCGCCGTTCGCGACGCGACGCTGCGAGACGTGGTCCACCGCTCGACGCGCGTCGGACTTGCTGAACCCCATGTTGTGCAGCCCGCGCACTGCGAGCTCGATCGCTTGCGGCGGAGGCGGAGGAAGAGGAAGAGACGGAGGCGGCGACAGAGCCGGTAGCGTCGCCGCGACAGCGCGTGACCTTCGTTGGCGAAAGTCGATCCGCTCTGCGACGTGCGCTTTGCCGAACACCTCCTCGGCCGCGAGGCGGTTGTGTGCGCGGCAGCGGACGCGCAGGTTCGACGCCGCGTTCGTGCCGCCCAGCGCTCGCGCCTCGACATGATCCAGCTCCAGGTGAC
>JAXDMI010000756.1:0-3672 GCA_034666145.1 Myxococcales bacterium
GCGCGGGGCTGGACGCTCGCCTCGGCGGTGAGGACGGCACCGGACGGTGGTACCGAGGGCGGTGACGATGACGCTGTCGCCGGGGATGCCGTCTCGGCTTCCGCGGCCAGCATCTCGCGCACGATGACGTCGCGCGCCGCGAGCCGCTCGCCGGCATGGACCCGGACCCACGCGCTGACCTCCGAGCTGCCCGCGGTGATGCGCACGGCGCGCTCGATGGCATCGGCCTCGTCGTTGCCGGTCTCGAAGCGGCCGTCGGGTTCCTTGCAGAGTGCACGCAAAATCGCTTTGTCCAGTGCGGGCGGCACGCCCGACACGCGCGTGCTCGGCGCAGCGATGTTCGGGTCGAGCGCCTTCACGAGCAGCTCCGGCTCGCTCTCGCCCTGGATGACGCGCTCGCCGACGAGCATCTCCCAGAGCACGAGGCCCACCGCGTAGAGGTCGGTGCGCGCGGTCACGTCGCCGCCGACCTGCTCCGGCGCGAGGTACGCGAGCTTGCCGCGGACGCCGCCGTCCTTCGTCAGGTGGAGACGGCCTTGTGCCTTGGCCACGCCGAAGTCCATGAGCCGCGCGAGGCCGTCGGCGCCGACGAGGATGTTCTCCGGCGTCACGTCGCGATGGACGAGCCCGAGCGGCTTGCCGTCGACGTCGGTGGCCTCGTGCGCGGCGTGGAGCCCGCGCAGCACGTCGCAGGCGATCGCCGCAGCGATGGCCATCGGCATCTGCTCGCCGCTCTTCTTCACGTCGGCGAGCAGGCGCGAGAGCGGCTCACCGTGCACGTACTCCATGACCGCGAGCATCTCCTCGCCGTCGGAGACGAAGTCGATGACGCGCACCACGTTCGGGTGCACCACGCGACGCGCCAGCCGGACCTCGTCGAGGAGCCGCGCCACCGCCGAGGCCTCGCGCGCGTGACGGTCGTGCAATCGCTTGATCGCGACGGGCACCAGCTCGCGCCCGCGCGCGACACCGAGATGGACGGTAGCCGCCGCTCCCACGCCCAGCGTCTGCGTCGGGTAGAGGGCATACCGGCCGTGCACGCGTGACGGAGTCACGCCTCGGATCGTAGCAGGAACCGGAAAAACAGCCCTGTTCGGAGCTATTTCCGCGCCTTGGACCGCAGCATGTGGAAGTAGCGGCGGGTCAGGCCCGAGGCCGCCGCCGCCCGACTGACGTTGCCGCCGTGCTCGGCGATCGCGCGCTCCACGTAACGTTGCTCGAACTCGTCGATCACACGCTGCCTCGCGTGCGGCATCGCCAGCTTCATGTCGAGGACGCGATCGAGGAAGTCGGCGCCCGCGCGCGGGCTCGGTGCGCCGCCCGGTCCGCGCGTCTGGAGAAGGCCCGAGAGATCGTCGCCGAGCGCCATCCGCCGCGCGATGGCGTGCTCCAGCTCCCGCACGTTACCCGGCCAATCGTGCTGTGCCAGCATCAGCGCGAAGGTCCGCGGCAGCTCGCCAGGCGCGCCGAAGAGCGACCAGAAGTGGCGCGCCAGGAGGTCGACGTCGCCGCGACGCTCGCGCAGCGGCGGCAGCTCGAGGCGTGCGCCCACGAGCCGGTAGAGGAGCTCTTCGCGAAACGAGCCGTCCTGCACGAGGCGCTCGAGATCGCGACGCGTCGTCGCGATGATCCTGACATCGGCGCGGATGGGGCTCGAGCCACCTGCGCGTTGCAGGACGCCGCGCTCGACGAACGTGGCGAGCCTGTTCTGCGCGGCGTCGGGGAGCTCGCCCACCTCGTCGAGTACCAGCGTTCCGCCGCTGGCCAGCTCGATGGCCCCGTGCGATGCGCCGCCGAAGAGCGCGACGAGCGCATCGTCGCCGCTGAACGCGCTGCAGTCGTGGACCACCAGCGCGCGCGTGGCCCGCGGTCCGGCCTCGTGGATGGCCTCGGCGAGGAGCTCCTTGCCCGTACCCGTCTCGCCCTCGATGAGGAGAGGGAGCGGCGAGCCGGTGAGGCGCTCGGCGAGCGCGAAGAGGCGCTGCATCTCGGGGCTGTCGCCGAGCACGCGACCAAAGCCGCCGCCCGAATGCGCGGTGGCCTGGGGCATGTTGCCCGCGCGCACGAGCTTCATGCTGGTGTCGCCGACCTCGATGGTCTCGCCGCCCGTGAGGAGCGCCTCGACGATGCGGACGCCGCCGACGCGTGTGCCGTTGGTGGAGCCGAGATCGGTCACGCGCACCGCATGACCTGCAGGCGCCACCGCGAGATGCCGCCGCGAGACGCGCGGGTCGGCGAGAGGCAGCTCGCAGAGTCGGCTCTGTCCGACGAGCGCACGCGGCGCCGCGTTCCAGTCGAGCACGCGCGACTTGCCGGCGTCCTTGCCCGTCGCGACGCGAAGCACGTAGAGCGGCGGCGGTCCGGCGGGCTCGTCGCGACCTTCGGAGATCGTCGCGAGCGTTTGGTCCGGACGCGCTGGAGCCATGATCCGCGCCTCACCGTACCACCGGGTATGGAGACTCGCGACCTGGGAAGGCGGTGCCCAACTGCGGCCCTCGAGGGTCGCGATGTGCGCGTCTGCTAATCTGGAGAAGGTATGGGCAGCCGCGCGAGTGCCATCGTCGTCGTCGTCGTCGCCGGCCTCGTGCTCGCTGCCGGGTGCTCGCTGGTGACGAGCTACGACGGCTTCACGCCGGACGGGCCGCCGTGCGGCAAACGAATTCCTTCGCGGCCGCCGGCGGAGGCCATGCAGAAGAGCGGTCCGGAGCTCGTCGGCTTCACGACCGCGCTGCAGTTCCTCGAGGACGCCGACGCCGGGACCACCTTGCTCGGCTACGACCTCGACAACCTGTGCACGTGTCCCGATCACGCGGCGCGTTCGTGCAAGAACCCGAACGCCACCGCCGATCAGGAGTGCGATGTCGCGAACACCGGGATCGACAACGCCGCGGGCACCGTGCTCGGCGCCCTTTTCCCGGCGACCGCCAACGCGCGACTGCAAGAATCGTTGTTGCACGCAACGAACGGCCTGCTCATCCGCGTCAAGGATTGGGATGGCACCGCCGACGACCCTTCGGTCTCCGTCTCCATCTGGAACGTGGCCAGCCTGAAGGGCGACACCGACGGCGGCGCAGGCGCGAAGCTCGACGGCACCGACGAGATCCTCGTCGACTACGAGTCGTTGCTCAACGTCATGGACCTCGGTTCGAAGTACAACGCGACCACCGCCTTCGTCTCCGGCGGTGTGCTGGTGGCTCCGCTCGATCTCGACTTCCGCTTCGAGATCCCTCCGCCGAATCCGCTCGCCGGCACGATCGCGAGCATTCCACTGCGCTCCGCCTCTCTCGTCGGGAAGATCGCAACCAAGGGAGCCGTGGGGCTCGTCCTCACCGACGCGCAGCTCGTCGGGCGCTTGCCGATGGCCGACGTATTCAAGCAGGTCGCGAACATCGGCATCTGCCAGAACACTCCGGCGTTCGCGGGTCTCAAGAAGCCCGCGTGCGCGGCGTTCGACCTCCCTCTGAAGCAGCCCGGCGGCTCCGGCCGCTCGGAGCTGCCGTGCGATGCGCTGTCGTTCGCGGTCGGCCTCACCGTCGGACCTGCGAAGCTCGCCGGCTATGCCATGATCCGTCAGGCCATGTCGCCGTGCGGCGCAGAGCCGGCAGTGACGTGCCCGTAGCTCACGTCATGTGACTCAGAACGACGCGCCGAGCATCGCGCCCGCGTAGCCCG
>JAXDMI010000757.1:0-2867 GCA_034666145.1 Myxococcales bacterium
GCGGTCCACGGGCCAATCGCCTCGGCGAGCTCCTCGGGATAGCCGTCGAAGTCCGGCGGTGGCTCGCGATCGTCGGCGAAGCTCGAGAGCGTCGGGAGGCCGTGTTCCTCCGCCAGCGCGTCGAGCACGGCCGCGTGATGGAAGAGCGAGGCGCCGTCGCCCTCGTACGTCACCGTGATCTTCGGCTCGAAGGCTGGAAAGAAGCCCACCGTCATCGATCGAATCCTAGCGCAAGACGATCAGGCGAGGCCGCTCTCCAGCGCGGCGACGAGGTCGCGCGGCGCAGCGACGAGCGCATCCGGGAGGCGACCACGCGCATCGCACTGCGCGAGGAGCTCGCTTGCGGTGTGCTGTCCCTGCGCGGCCATCGGCGAGAGCGCGGCAAGCGGCGCGACGAGATCGAGGAACGTGCGCAGCGTCGAAGCATCGTCGCGGGCACTGCCGTCGAACGCGACGCGATCTTCGGGTCGCGCGCACGCGCGCCTGACAATCGCTTCGAGCCAGCGCGCGGTGGCCGACATCTTCGCCCAGTCGAGATGCTCCGGCGTGTCCTCGGGCGTGTGATAGCGCTGCGAGCGACCACTCGTCAGGAACAAGAACGGGACCTCGCGCTTCCAGAACGCGTCATAGTCGGAGAGCGGCGGGATGACCTCGGCATCGACGCGTCGCACGACGAGGCCGCGCTCCGTGCTGGCGAGCTCGTCGACGATCGCCGACGTGCCGGTGCTGCGCTCGGCGCCGAGCGCGAAGAGCGAGCTGCGGACC
The DNA here is from genome assembly GCA_034666145.1 of Myxococcales bacterium. GTDB lineage: Bacteria > Myxococcota_A > Polyangia > Polyangiales > Polyangiaceae > Labilithrix. Next base: position 766 of record JAXDMI010000757.1, read on the forward strand.
TGGTCGGGGAGCCCCTCCGGGCCGAGCGCATGGCCGACGAGGTCCATGCACACCATGAGGTCGATCGCATCGAGCCCGATGCCGAGCGAACGGGCATGGTCGGCGAAATACGTCGAGCCCATCTGACCGGTGAGGAAATACGGCGGCTCTTCGGCATCGAACGCCGCAAGGATGACGCCGCGACCGTCCGCGCGCTTCGCCGCGAGAGCGCGCGCCACCTCGACGAGGATCGCGACCGCTGCCGCGTTGTCATCGGCGCCCGGGAAAAACGTGCGCGCGTTCGCGCCGAGATGATCGTAGTGCGCGGCGACCAGCACCCAGCGATCGGTGTCGCCGGGCAGCGTCGCAACGAGGTTCGCGCCCTTCGAGGCGCCGATGGCCTGCTCGATGGGATCGGTGCCGGCTTCACGCAGTGCATCGCGGATGAGACTTCGCGCACGCAGTCCGCCCGGAGTGCCCGGCGCGCGACCTGCACATTCTCGCGAGCACAGCTGTTCGACGAGCGGCTTCATGCGGCTGGACGATGCGCACGCGCGCCGCGCCGCGCAACCCCGACCCTGGGTCATTTCCGCAACCCTGACCCTGGGTCATTTCGGCGGTCAATGACCCTGGGTCAGGTGGACGCGAATGACCCTGGGTCAGGTGGAGGCGAATGACCCTGGGTCATTTACACCGCGGGGTGAGGCTGCTCCTGGCGGATCTGCCTTGCTTGCAGGCGTTCGAGGGCGTCGAGGATGCCTTCTGCGCCGGGGTTCACCGCGATGGGCGATACGTAGCTCCAGAACACCTTGCCCTCGCCGTCGAGCACGAAGAGCGCGCGCTCCGACACACCGTCGCCGGCGCGATAGACGCCATATTGCCTCGCGACCTCACCCTTCGGCTCGAAGTCGGCGAGCAACGGAAAGTGCAGCCGCTCCTCCCGCGCGAAGGCGGCATGACACCACGCACCGTCTACGGAGATGCCGACCAGCTGCGCGCGGAAGTGGTCGAACTCCGACCGGACCTCGTTGTAGATGGCCAGCTGGTCGCCGCATACCGGGCTCCAGTCTGCGGGATAGAACGTGAGGATGACCGGACGCCCGCGAAGCTCGCTCAATGTGAGCCGTTGATCCGGCGTTCGTAGCAGGCTGAAGTCCGGCGCGAACGTACCCTCGGCGATGGGATTGGCCATGACGTCCTCCGTGGTGGGCTCGTCGATCTCGTCAGTGCGTGCTCGGCGGCGCGGGTGGGCGAGCTTCGCGACCACGCGACTCGAGCTCACCGGCGCGTACGAACGACGCGATCCTGGGCTGCTCGAGGCGCGCGAAGTCCTCGTACGGCACCTCGACGTAATCGTCGACCCCGAAGCCGCGGAACACGATGACCGCGCAGGTCTCGTCGATCCCTTCATCGACGATGAGCGGCACGCCGAGCAGCTTGCCGAGCGGTGGGATGGCTCCGTCGAACTGGAGCAGCGCTTCCGGTAGATCGTCAGGCAGCGCCTCGACGGCAGCGCCTCCGAGCTCGCTGCCGATCGCGGCGAGGTCGATGCTCTCTCCGTCCTTGAAGGCCACGAGGACGAGCCGTCCGTCGACCATCACGAAGCGCGCATCGACCAGCATCGCGTGGGGCGGGAGTGGGTGGACGGGCTTCGGCTCACGCTCCGGGCTCGGGTAGCTCGCGAGCCGGAACGGGACGAGCGATTCACGCAGGTAGCGGACGATGGTGTCGAGCATGATTCAAATCCTCTGGGCGGGCTGGTGCGAAGCCACTTCATGTACTCTGCAACGATGCGACGAGCGCATCGCTCGCGATGAGCGCGGAGTCGATCTCGCGCTTGTGGTCCTCTGCGCGGGCCCGGATGAGCCGGATGGCGTCGTGCAACGTGGCGAGCACGGGCGCGAACTTGGATTCGTCGGCCAGCTCGTCACGCAGTCGGACCTGCGCTTCGCGGATCGTCGACACGGCATCCTCGAGGAGACGCTCGGCCTGGATGAACTCACCGCGATCGGCGAGCCGCTCCGCCGCGGCGATCTCGGCGCGCGCCCTGAGGACCTGAATCGTGGCCTCGATGTGATGAATGCGGCGCGCCAGGGTCTCTTCGATCGCTCGGGCCTCGGCCG
>JAXDMI010000758.1:0-4825 GCA_034666145.1 Myxococcales bacterium
GACCTTGTTGAGCTCCGACAGCGCCGAGTAGAGCGTCGTCGTCTTGCCTGAACCCGTAGGTCCCGTGACGAGGACCATTCCCCACGGCTGCCGGATCGCCCAGAGGAAGTCGTCGAGCGGCTTCTGATCGAAGCCGAGCTTCGTCATGTCGAGCTGCAGGTTCCCCTTGTCGAGGAGCCGCATGACGATCTTCTCGCCCCAGAGCGTGGGGAGGACCGAGACGCGGAAGTCCATCTCGCGGCCCTTGCCGAGCTTCAGCTTGATGCGTCCGTCCTGCGGGAGCCGGCGCTCGGCGATGTCGAGCTGGCTCATGATCTTGAGACGCGACGCGATCGCGTTCTTCAGCTTCAGCGGCGGAGTCATCTCCTCGATGAGGACGCCGTCGACGCGATAGCGGACGCGGAGCTTCTTCTCGTACGGCTCGATGTGGATGTCGCTCGCGCCCTTCTTGATGGCGTTGAGCAGGATCATGTTCACGAGCTTGACGGTAGGCGCGTCCTCGCTGGCCTTCTCGAGCTCGAGGACGTTCATGTCCTCTTCTTCGCCGGAGAACTCGATCTCGGCTTCGTCGAAGCCGGCCATGACCTCGTCGTAGGACGGCCCCGCGCTGTAGTAGCGCTCGACGGCCGCCGCGATGGCGGTCTCGCTCGCGATGACCGGCTCGATGTTGTAGCCGGTGAGGAACTTGAGGTCGTCGATGGCGTGGAGGTTCGTCGGATCGGCCATCGCGACGATGAGCGAGCTTCCCGCGCGCGAGACGGGGATGACCCGGTGCTTCTCGCACTGCTCCTTCGAGACCAGCTTCAGGATCTCGGCGTCGATCTCGTACTCCTCGAGATTGATCGTCGGAACGCGATACTGCTGCGAGAGGAAGTTCGTGATCTCCTGGTCGCTGATGTACCCGAGCCTCGCGAGCGTATAACCGAGGTTCTGGCCCGAGCGATTCTGCTCGTCCTGTGCCTGGCGTAGCTGCGCGAGCGAGATCAGTTTCTCCCGGACGAGTAGCTCGCCGAGCCTGTTCTGGTTCGACATGTGAGGGAAAGCGTCGGTGATGCGGCGAAATCCGTCAATGGGATCGATCGCGGCTCGAATCGCGCGGGTGAGTCGGCACGTCGCGACGCGCGACGGCGACCGCTGTGGCAGACTGTAGTTCCCTCGCGTTTCGGTTAGATTCAGGCAGCGTTGGCGTTCTTCGATCGCATCTTCGGCAAGGGTCGCCAGGCGGCGGCGGCACGAACGGCGGAGCTCCGGGGCGATCTCGCGCGGGCCGCGGAGCTGTTCGGGGAGGCGGGGCAGCCCGAAGAGGCGGCGCGCGTGATGATCCTGCGCGCCGACGGCGAAACGGAGGCGCGCGCGAAGCTGCAGTTCCTGGCGCAAGCCGCGCAGCTGGCGGCGGCGGGCGGCGATCGGCAGAAGGAGGCGCGGCTTCGTCGTGCAGAGCTGCTCTTGGCGCTCGCCGGCGATGCGAGCGTGAGCGCGGTCGCGCGTCACGAGGTGATCGAGGCGGCGCGGGATCTCGAGGCCATCGGCGAGCAGCTGAAGGCGGCGGAGGCCTTCGCGCGAGCGGGTGACAAGGAAGGCGAAGCGCGTGCGCTGCAGGCGGCGGGAGATGTGGAACGCCTCGAGTTCTTGCTGTCGAGCGAGCAGTTCAAGGAGCGCACGTCGCGGGCGCGCGAGGATCGCACGAAGGACGTCGACCTCAAGATCGAGTGTGGTCGCCGTCGTGAGGCGCTGGCGTCACTCGACGAGCTGCTGCGAGCGACGCCGGACGATGCACCGCTGCGAGAGCGTGCGAACGCTGTGCGATCGCGAATGGTGATGGCGCCCATCGTGTGTCTCGAGATGCTGGGCGAGCGATGGACGATGGTGCTCGGCGACGAGGTGGTGATCGGCCGTAGCGAAGGTGCGATCAAGGTGAGCTCGAACGCGGTGAGCCGGCAGCATCTGCGCATCGCGCGCGCGGGCGACGACGTCGTGGTGCGGGATCTGGAGAGCCGCAACGGTACGCAGCTGCGTGGGGTCAACCTGGCGGGCGCGCTCCCCGTGCGCGATGGCATCGATCTGAAGCTGGGACGCGAGGTGTCGCTGCGCATCGCGCCGTGCAAGCGTCTCGCCGGCGCGGTGGAGATCGAGGTGGCGGGCGAGCGCTATGTGGCGTGCCTCGGCAAGAACTGTCTCCCGGTCGAAGGCCTGACACTCGCGACGGGCGCTGACGGCTGGGTGGAGCTGATGGCGCACGGCACGCACGCGTACGTAGCGGGCGTCGAATGGACGCAACGCGCGACGCTGCTGGCGGGGGACGCGATCGCGACCGCGCGAGCGGGCGACGTCGTCGTGAAGGTCGTATCGACCTAGCGGGAGTCGCGGGGATGAGGTCGCGCTCGCGGCGTCATCGCGAGCACGGACTTTCGCGAAGCGCGCCCTGGCATGCACGATGCTACCCAGCGGCGGCAGGACCGAGGAAGGGGGCCTCCATGCGAACGATCACTCTCGTTGCCGCCGCGCTCATCACCATCGTGGCGTGTTCTACCGATTTCAACGACATGCCGGCGGTGCCCGGCACGCCGACACCGAGCCCGATCCCGAGTGGCGGCCCGACCGTGAGCGTAGCTCAGGCCGTAAACCGCACGAACATCGTCTCCGATCAGCCGGGTGCCGTCGCCCTCGACAGTCAGCTCGTCAACGCGTGGGGTCTCGCGTTCAACCCGGGTGGCCCTGCATGGGTCTCGGCCGCGGGCACCGGAGTCTCGGCAGTCTACAACTCGAGCGGAGGACACGTGATCCCGTCGGTCCTCATCCCGGACCCCGCATGCGTACCGCAGGGGGCTCATTCGACGCCGACCGGCCAAGCCTTCAACGCTACGCCCACTGCGTTTCTTGGTGACACGTTCGTCTTCGTCACCCAAGAGGGCGGCGTTGCTGGCTGGCAACCGACGTTCGGCACGGCGGCGCAGGTGCGCGGGCCCGCGACGTGCTCGGCGGCCTACAAAGGAGTGACCATCGCGATCGGATCGAGCGGGCAGCCGCTGCTCTTCGCCACGGATTTCCGTGGCGGAAAAATCGACGTCTTCGATGCCACGTACACCCCGGTGATGCAGGGCCGCTTCGTCGATCCCAATCTTCCGGCCGGATTCGCCCCGTTCAACATCGACGCGATCAACGGCAACCTCGTCGTGACCTACGCGAGACAGTTCACGGATCTGGTCACCGACATTCACGGCGCGGGGAACGGCTACGTGAACCTCTTCAACGTCGACGGCGGGCTGATTGCTCGGATGATCTCGGCTGGCGAGCTCGACTCACCGTGGGGCATCGCGATGACGCCGGCGACGTTCGGCGCCATCCCGAACCGCCTGCTCATCGGAAACTTCGGTGACGGCACCATCCACGTGTACACGCTCGATCCGTCCGCGGGTCTCGCTCGCGTGGCCCTGCAGGGCACGTTGGGAGCCGCCGACGGGAGCACGATGTTCATCGACGGCCTCTGGGCTCTGCGCTTCGGCTTGGGCGCCGGCGGCTTCCAGTCCGACACGCTGTATTTCACCGCGGGCCCCGTGAGCGGGACCCAGGGCGTCTTCGGCGCGCTCGCGGTGCCGGTGACGGTGCCTCCCACGACGCCGATGACGCCGATGACAAAGTGACCAACGAACGCGAGGTGTGGAGCGTTGGTCCGGTGGTCTGCGCGACGGTAGGGTCTGTTCGATCTCGTAGCGCCGATCGTTGATTGAGGCGGGTTGCGAAGCCAATCGGGCTCGTCGCAGACCGCTTTCACGCTCGACGATGGATCGCATCACTCGCACCGTCCGCCTGGATGGTCGGCGTCGTACAAGAGCGCGAGCGCGAGCGGGCGCGGGAGCGGGAGCGCGAGCGGGAGCGCGAGCGGGCGCGGGAGCGGGAGCGCGAGCGGGAGCGGGAGCGGGCTTGAGCGGTGTTGCTCGATGCGTGGGGTGGGACGCGGTCGCGGGGTCGTCAGGCGACTCTCTCGACGGACCGGCCCGGCGCGGACGCGTCTCGAGAGCTTCAAGATGTGGCGCGGGGCGCGCCCCGTGACGGGCGGCGATGGGAACGCGGCCGGTGGAAAACCGCGAAAATCGTGTCGCGCGGCTTGCGAACACGCCGACTGCTCTTATTATTGCCCAATCAAGTGGCCGGGCTGGCTGGCTGCGCCGGCTGGCACCGAGGGTGGGGGCGATGGCCCTCGCCGGCGATCGGAAGGAGGGGGACGTCATGGCGGCAAACACGAGGGTGGCAAAGGGCGCGGGGCCGAAGCAGCTCGAGATCGCGGAGGTGGTCGAGCATGTGCAGCCGCCGCGGTGGGGTGGAGCGCGCAAGGGCGCGGGGCGGAAGCGGGTCGCCGCGAGGCCGAGCGTGCCGCATCGCGTGCGGGAGGTGCACAAGCGGCGGCATCCTGTGCACGTGACGTTGCGCGCGCGCCGCGGGCTACCGTCGTTCCGCACCGAGGCCGTGAACGACGTGCTCCGTCGCGTGCTCATCGGACAGCGGAAGAAGCGCTACGCGGGCGACTTCCAGGTCGTCGAGTTCTCGATCCAGGACAACCACCTGCACATGATCGTCGAAGCGTCGGAGCAGGACGCGCTGCGCTCGGGGGTCAGCGGACTCGTCATCGCGTTCGCGAAGCGCTTGAACGAGAAGCTTCGACGGCGAGGAAAAGTGTGGGGCGATCGTTGGCACGGCCGCGAGCTGGAGACGCCGCAGGAGGTCCGCCGAGCGCTGGTCTACGTCTTCCGCAACGCGGCGAAGCACGGCACCACCTTCATCGGTGATGGCTTCGTCGATCCATTCTCGTCAGCGTGGCGCTTCGTCG
>JAXDMI010000759.1:0-6167 GCA_034666145.1 Myxococcales bacterium
CGCCGTCGCGCGCCGCCGCCCGCGACGACGGCACCAAGCATCACGATCGCCCATCGCGGCAGCGTCGACCCGCACGACGACCCGCCCGCCCCGCGAGCCACGCTAACCCCCCGAAGCATCCGCGGACGCGGGGCTCTCCACCGGCGTGCTCTCCGTCGGTCGACGTGCTCGACGACGAGTCATGACACGCCGGCGGGCTCGCCTAGCGAAGGATCATGCCCGCCGTCTCCGCGACCGCTTGCTTCTCGAGCGCGCCGGCACGCGAGCCACACGAGAACACCTGATCGCCTGCCCGTCGGCGATCGAGGATGACATCTCGAGCTTCTAATAGAGGTACGTGCGCGGCGATCGCCTGCGCCTTCCGCGACGCGAGCGGCGCGCCGCCGTTCTCGCAATGCACGACGTCCGGCAGAAACACCTTCTCGGCAGGAAGAGCAGCATCGACACGAACGAACGACCCCGCGCGCCCGCGACGCATCGCGACCTCGCGCGAAGCCGCGTTGGCCCGCGGTTGCCTTAGCGGATCCCCACGAGGCATCCACCACTTGGCAAAAGGCGCTTTGCGCATTTCGCGCGGCCTGGCCTCGCTCGGCCGTCGCGACTAGCCTGCGCCGCCATGAGGCTCTTCTCCGTTCTAGTCCTTGGTCTCGCGGTCGGCACCGGCACGGCGATGGCAGCATGCGGCTCGACCTCGGACAGCGCGGCGCCCGCGCCGACGTCGCCCGAGTCCGGCACGCTCGAGATGCCCCAGGACGAAGCCGGCCTCGTCGCCGACGCCGACGTCGCGTTCCCTGCCCCGCACGCTCCGCTCCCGCAGGTGAAGAACAGCGGCGGATCCGTGCTCGCGAATCCGACCGCGGTCCCCGTCTTCTTCCCGGGCTTCGGGTTCCGCACCGAGCTCGTCGACTTCATCCCCAAGATGGGAAAGAGCGCGTACTGGAAGGCCGTCGCGTCGGAGTACGGCGTCGGCACGCTCACCGGCGCCACGCCGATCGACATCGTCGACGCGCCGGACGCGATCATCACCGACGCCGAGATCCAGTCGTGGCTCGTGTCACGCTTCGACGGCACGCATCCCGAGTTCGGTAACACGCCGATCGCCGGCGCCGTCTACACGCTCTTCTATCCGCCGACGACCACCATCTATCTCGGCAGCGCGCCCGTGCAGAACGACGGCGGCGTCGAGGGCGGCGTCCCCGAAGGCGGCACCAAGGGCCCACGCCCGCAGGCGAGCTGCAAGAGCTTCGGCGGCTACCACCAGGACGTGCACGTCAAGGGCGTGCCTGTCGCCTACGCCGTCATTCCGCAGTGCGCGACGTTCGGTCCGCTCACCGGCGTCGACGTCGTCACCGGAACGCCGAGTCACGAGCTCGTCGAGGCCGCGACCGATCCGTATCCCATCACGAAGCCCGCGTACGCGAGCGTCGACGACGCTCACATCAGCTGGAGCTTCGCGCTCGGCGCCGGCGAGGTCGGTGACATGTGCGCGCAGTACGATTCCTCGTTCTACAAGGACTCCGAGATCGGCTACGTCGTGCAGCGCTCGTGGTCCAACGCCGCCGCCGCCGCCGGCAAGGAGCCCTGCGTGCCGGTGCCTGCATCCGAGGTGCCCTACTTCAACGCGAGCCCGCGCCTCGACGACGACGTCTCCCTGACCATCGGCCTCACGAAGGGCATCAACGTCCCCGTCGGCAAGTCGAAGACCATGGAGGTCGATCTCTTCAGCAGCGCCCCGATGAGCGGTCCGATGACCGTAGACATCACCGCGTTCGGCTCCGGCGGAATGGGCACGCCGCCGGTCACCTTCGCGCTCGACAAGGCGACCGGCGTGAACGGCGACAAGATCACCGTCACCGTCACGTCGAATGCCGCTGCCGCGTCACGGCTCGGCGCGACGACGTTCGTGATCACGTCGACGGTCGGTGCCGACAAGCACTACTGGGCCGGCGTCGTCGGCAACTGATCGACGACGGCTCGGCTCACGGACAAGCGCCGTCGCTCGAATCGACGAACGACGCGATCGCGCACGTGCTCTCTCCGCACGGCACTTCGCCCGAAACGCCGAACGTATGCTTCGTTCCGTGATCGCAGGCGTGCAAGGTGAGGCCGTGCAGATCGGCCTGCGAGAAGCCGTGGAACACGAACGGAAACAGGCCGTGAGAGACGGTGCCGCACGGGTCGACGGCGCTCTGCACGTACCGCGACTCGACACGTGACTCGTTGTCGAAGGTGCGGAACGCGGTCTGCATTCCGTCCATGTTGCCGCCGGTCGCGCCGCACTGCGTGACCCAGAACGCGCCGGGAAGCGTGTGCCCGATGTCGACCGACTCGCTCGGAGCAGCCGTGATCATCGGGTCGGGCCCGCCGTCTCCCGCATAGCCGATCGCTTGGGCGGCGGCCTTCACGAGGTCCATGTACTTCGTCCAGTTCCAGAACGGACCCGGGTCGTCGTGCAGGCTGTGTCCGCCGCAAATCGTGGACGTGCGAGAGCACGGCGAGAGCACCTCGTCGACGCGCGGCACCTGCGAGTGACCGACGATGTGCTGCGCGTCGATGGGAATTCGATTTCGCTTGGCGATGTCGGCCGCGAGCTTGGCGCTGCCGCGATATTCGGCGTCGGTGTACTCGTCGTGCTTGGCGTGACCGGCGTGCTCGATGCCGACGGCATAGGCGTTGTAGAGCGCGTGGCCGGCGTGATTGGCGATGTCGTGCTCGTGCACCATCTGGACGGCGGCGCCGGCGCTATCGACGATGTAATGAGCGCTCGTCAGCGCGCCGTGATCGCGAAACGTATTGATGGCCGACGACGCCGAGCCTTCGATGTCGTGAATGACGATGTATCGGATGACGCCCGGACGTCCGCGCTCGAACGACGTGGGCGCGGGCTTCAAGAACATCCTCGTGAGCATCGTGTCGGGCGTTCCTTCGGTCGACAACGCGTCGATCGACGAACCGGGATCGTCTTCGACGGCGCCCGAGCACGCGGCGAGCATGGCGAGCATCGCCACGTGAACGAGGTTGGCGCTCCGCATATCGCACACTGGAGCATGTGAGGTGCCACGACGTTCGCAGACCAGATCACCCCGAATGGCCGCGTGAATCGCGCTCCGTGCGAGGCAACCGGTGCATCACCCCTGAGCCGCCCGAGCACCAGGATGATCGTCGAGTGATCGATCGCCCGTCGCCTCCCCACGTCACTTCAAGGCTTGCGGCTGGAGACCCGCGGCAACCGCACCGTGAACGTCGTGACGTCATCGGCGGAGGTCACTTCGAGGATTCCTCCGTGGGCGCGGACGATCTCCCACGAGATGTAGAGGCCGAGCCCGAGGTGCTCCTTGCGCTTGACCGCCTCACCCTGTCGCCGAAACGCTTGAAAAATGAACGGAACGAGCTCGGGAGGAATGCACGGCCCGCGATTCGTGATCGACACCACGACCAAGTCGGCCTCCGCATGTGCGTCGATCATGACCGGCGTTCCCGGCAGGCAATGGTCGATGGCATTGCCGGCGATGTTCGAGATCACGGCAGCCAGGCCGTCTGCGTCCCACGTGCCGCCGAGATCGCCCGTGACCGCGAGCTGGACCTCCGCGGACGAGCTGATGCGCAGCTCCTCGGCGATGTTCCGGCAGATCTCGCCCAGGTCCGTCTCCGCGAGCGCGAGCGTGATTCCGCCGCCGAGCCGCGCGCGCGTGAACTCCCGGAGCTGAGCGATCATGCGGGCCATGCGCTTGCCGCTCGACACGATTCGGTTGACCAGGCGCGCGTTCGCATCGCCGAGGTCGGGGTCGCCGAGCACGAGATCACTCGCGATCAGGATCGTGTTGAGTGGATTGCGGAGGTCGTGACCGACGATCCCGATGAGCAGCTCGCGGAACTCCGCGATCGACCGCTCCTCTTCGGCGTTCTCCCGGAGCGCGCCGACGGCGTACTCCGCGGAGCGCTGCGCGCCGCGCGCGCGGTCCACGTTCTCGTGCGCCTCGATGGTCGCGAGGACCAGCCGCTCGTTCGCCTCTCGCTGCGAGCGCAGCAGATCGGCGTCGGTCGAGGATGGATCCTCGCGGCTACTTGGGGCTCGGTTGTCGGGAGGCATGGCGCTTCTCCGGGTCGAACGGAGCTCCGGTGAGTAGGCCCTCATACGCCCGGAGCGGAGCGCCCACAACGACTGCGCCCTTCGAATCGATCTCGTACTCGCGGAGATCCTTGCTGTGCTGGCTCCCCCGCACCTTCACGACCGCGAGAGCGCGTTTCAGCTGTCCATCGAGCTCGAGGTACCGCTGCATGATGATGGCATCGCTCAGGAATGCGATGCCGTGTGGGCTGAATTGCAACGTCGTGTACGAGTCCGGCAGCTCGACGGTGGAGAGCACGGTGACACCCATGCCGGTAAGCGCGCCGACCATGCGGTAGAGCGATTCGCGAAAATCCTCGCGGAACGTTGGCGCCAGGGCCAGCTCGAGACCGGAAAGGGAGTCGATGACTGCCCGCTTCGCGCCGATGCGCAGCACCGCGTCGCGGAGCGCCGTGAGCGTCTCGTCGATGGATAGATCGAGCGGGCGCAGATACACGATCTCGAGCTTCTGCTCGTCGACCAGCTTCGTGAAGTCGCCGCCCCGCGGCGTGGTGTGGAGATAGTCGTTCGGGCGCTTCTCGAAGACCGCGATCACGCCCGGCTCGCCGCGCCGGATGCCCTCCATGATGAACTCGTTCGAGAGCACCGTCTTGCCGGAGCCCGACGGGCCGGCGACGAGCACCGAGTACCCGCGCGGTACGCCGCCGCCCATCATCTCGTCGAGCGTCGGGATTCCGGTCGCGAGCCGGTGCTCGAGCGGCGACTCCGTACCGGATACTTCTTCGGGCTTGAGGATCCGCGGATACACCTTCACACCGTCGTCGGTGAGGCGCATGGTCTGGAGGCCGGGGATCTGCCCCTGCCCTCGCATCTTCACGACCTGCAGCTTGCGGACGACCGAGTTTCTCTCGACCGCCTGCGTCAGCCAAACGATGCCGTCGGCGACGGTGAAGACCGAGCTGTCCTCGTCCGCGGCGCCGTACTCACCGAGCATGAAGGTCGTCGCCTCGCAGCTCGTGAGGTGAACCGCGAGCCGCTGCATGAAGTCCTGCATCTGGAGCTCGCCGTTCGCGCCCTCGAGCGTTCGCCTCACGATGGCGCGGAACGAGTCCACGACGACGATCGCCGGGTTCCAGCGATCGACCTCCTCGACGATGCGTTTCAACACCTTCGCGAGGCCGCCCTCTTGCTGCGCCTCGTCACTGAGGTTGATGAACCGGATCGATTCGTCGACCTTCGACGCGTCGAAGAACGAGAACTGCTGCTGGTAGCGCAGCATCTTCAGCGGCGGCTCACCGAGGATGGTGAAGAACAGCGCCTTCCGCTCCGGCGTCGCGTTGGCGAACATGATCTGATGACCGAGCGTCGTCTTGCCGGAGCCTGCGCTGCCGACGATCAAGTTCAAGGAAAACTCGGGGATGCCGCCGCCGAGCACCTCGTCGAAGCCGGGCACTCCCGAGGAAAGCTTCCGAATCGGTACCCGGTCGTTCATGACTCCGTCTCCTTCGGCTTGCTCTCGTCGATGCCCGGGAATGCGCTTCGCAGGACCTGCCACACCAGTCGTTCGCCGATGAAGGAATCGAGCAGCCCCAGCAGCGTGGCGTAGAGCGCCGTCGCGGCCGCCGTGGCCGCGGTCTCATCGAGCGCGACCAAGCGCGCGTGCAGCAGCTTCGCGGGTTCGTCGCCGCCGATGCCGGCTTCGAAGCACGGGAATTCCCCTTTCGTGAGCGTGGCGCTCCTCGCCAGCACGGCGCGCATGCCGGCGACGCCGATCACGGGACTGAGGCGCTCGAACAGCTTCTCGTAGACGCGCACCGCCGCCGCCGCGCGCTCGTTTGCGCTGCCGCCGCTCGGCCGCTCGTGCTCGAGCAGGCGCTGCGCGACCTCGACGTTCGACGGCGTACGCCTCGTCATCGCTTCGATGCCCTGTCGCGGACCAGCGCGCGGATCCTGTCGGCGCCGAACGGCTTCGCCACGCGCTCGTTCGGCACGCGAGCGAGGAAGGAGACCGCCGCAGGAGTGAACGCCCCGCCGGTGACGAAGACGACGCGCGCGACCTGCTCGGGCGCAACGCGACAGAGCTCGTCGTAGAACTCCA
>JAXDMI010000760.1:0-9540 GCA_034666145.1 Myxococcales bacterium
GGAGGGCGCGACAGAACTGGTAGCCGTTCATACGCGGCATGACGAAGTCGAGCAGGATCAGGTCCGCCTTCACTTCACCGCTCTGAAGCGCATGCAGCGCGTCTTCGCCGTCGGAGGCGAGCGCGGCCTCGTAGCCGTGCCGCTCGAGGATGGCGGACACCACCCGTCGGATGGTGGGGCTGTCGTCCACGACGAGGATTCGCGAGGTCATGGGTACGGTGACGCGGGGAAGGGCCACGTGGGGAGGGCCACGCGGGATGCGACGTTAGCATCGCTCCGGCGCTCGTGCTCGGTTGGGAGATCCTGCAGATTCTCCCAGTTCTAGCCCGGTTTCCCGTCGTTCGCGTAAGCTCCCGCGTCCGTGAAGACGCTCATACGAGGCGGTACGCTCGTCACCTGCGCCGGCGAGGAAGCCGACACGGGGGCTCCTCCGATCGCCTCTGGAGAGGTGCTCGTGGACGAGGGCCGCATCGTGGCCGTCGGAAAGGTGCCGCGACGGCTCTACGAGGGCGGGCTCGTACGCCTCATCGATGCCTCGGGCTGCGCGGTGACGCCGGGCCTCGTGCAGGCTCACGTCCACCTGTGTCAGGTGCTGTTCCGCGGCGCGGCCGACGACCTTCCGCTGCTCGCGTGGCTGAAACAGCGCATCTGGCCGTTCGAGGCGGCGCACGACGAGCGGTCGCTCGCCGCGAGCGCGGAGCTCGGTCTCCTCGAGATGATGCTCGCGGGGACCACCACCATCCTCGACATGGGCACGGTGCATCACTACGACGCCGTGTTCGACGCGTGCGTGCGCGCCGGGATCCGCATGTTCGGCGGCAAGGCGATGATGGACGACGGCGGTGAGGTCCCGAAGGGGCTACGCGAGTCGACGAAGTCCAGCTTGAAAGAGGCTGATCTCCTGCGCGAGACGTGGACCGGCAAGGGCGACGGCCGCCTCGGCTACGCGTACGCGCCGCGCTTCATCCTGTCGTGCACCGAGGCGCTCTTCCGCGGAACGGCGGAGCGCTCCGAGTCCACCGGCGCGCTCCTCCACAGCCATGTCGCCGAGCATCCCGACGAGCGCGAGGTGGTGCGGAAGGCGCTCGGCGACGACGACCTCGCGGTCCTGCGACGCTGGGGATTCAAGGGCCCACGCACGCTGCTCGCGCACGGCGTCCAGATCCGCGACGACGAGGCCGACGCGCTCGCGAAGGACGGAACACGCATCGTCCATTGCCCGAGCGCGAACTTGAAGCTCGGCTCCGGCATCGCGCGCGTGCACGAGCTCGATGCACGCGGCGTGCAGCTCGCGTTGGGCGCCGACGGTGCGCCCTGCAACAACAATCTCGACCCGTGGACCGAGCTCCGTCATGCCGCGCTGCTCGCGAAGGTGCGAACGTCGACGACGGCACTCCCCGCGCGACGGGCCTTCCGCCTCGCGACCATCGACGGCGCGCGGGCGCTCGGCCTCGGCGCGATCACGGGCTCGCTCGAGGTCGGCAAGCGTGCCGACATCGTGGTGATCCGCACCGACGGACCGCATGTCGAGCCATGCGGCGACGTGTACTCACGCCTGGTCTACGCGTGCACGGCGCGCGACGTCGAGCATGTCTTCATCGACGGCCGCCACGTCGTCCGCGCCGGCGAGCACCAGCTCCTCGACCGCGACGCCGTCCTCTCCAAAGCGCGCACCGAGTCCAAAAAACACATGGCGCGCGCCAAGGTCTGACCGCCTCCAGCGCCTTCTAGAAACGGCGCTAGGCGGAGCGGGATTCGGCTTCTTCGATTTGCGAGAGCGCGACGGCCAGCGCGTCTTTCGCGCGGTCGAGCGACGACTTGTCCGCTTCGATCTTCGTCGTCGCCTTGTCGAGGCGGTTCGTCTGCGTGACGAGGTGGCCCTTCGTCTCGTCGAGCGAGTAACGCGTCGCCGCGAGGTCCGCCTCGAGGATCGCCACGCGCTGGCGCGCGGCTTCGAGATCCCGCTCGAGGGCGTTCTTCGCCTCGCTCGTGGTAGCGAAGGCCGCCTCGAGCTCCGTCACCCTCGTCTCGTACGTGGACGCCTTCGCGCGCGTCGCCGCGAGGTCGTCGTCGAGCCCGGCGATCTGCGCATCGGACGCCGTCCTCGCCGCGTTCGCCTGCTCCTCGACGCGCGCGATGCGCTCCGCCGCGTCCCTCTCCGCCGCCTCGACCCTCGCAGCGCCAGACTGCTCGGCGGCGCGGATTTTCTGCGCTGCATCCTCTTCCGCGGCCTCGGCGCGCGCCGCTCCGGCGGCCTGGGCAGCCGCCACCTTCTCGGCGGCGTCCTTCTCGAGGCCCGCGATCTTCTCCGCGAAGTCCTTCTCGAACGCCGCGGTCTTCTCCGCGAAGTCCTTCTCCGACGCCGCGGTCTTCTCCGCCGCTTCGCGCTCGGCGGTCGCGATCTTCTCGGCAGCTTCGGCGCGCACCGCGGCGATCTCGGCCACCGACTTCGCCTCGGCCTCGGCCACGCGACCGTCGCGCTCGCTCTCGAGCTCCTCGCGCAGATCGACCAGCGCGGCCTCGTGCTTCGAAGCGGCCTCGGCGGACGCCTCTTCGTGCTGCTTGCCGAGCGCCTCGATCTTCGACTCGTGCTCGGCGCGGAGACGCTGCGCCTCTTCCTGATGCGCGCGATGCAGCGTGGCGAGCTTCGACTCGTGCTCGCCGGTGAGCACCTTCTCGCGCGCGCCGACCGCCTCCGCGGTGGCCTCGGCCGCGGCGCGCTGCGCCTCGTCGAGCGCCGTCTGCTTCTCGGTGGCGGCCTCGGCGAGCTCGCGTGCGCGACGCTCCTCGGCCTCGGCGAGCGCGGCCTCGCGAGCCTTGCGCTCGATCTCGACGTTCTGCGCGTGCTCTTCCTTGAGCGTCGCGATGTCGGCTTCGCGTGCGGAAATCTCCGCCCCGTGCTTGTCGCGGAGCTCGCTGAGCTCCTTCTTCGCGGCCTCGGTCTCGGCCTGCGCGCGCTCGGCGCGGCGCTTGAAGTCCTCGCCGGCCTTCTTCGCCTGCTCCTTGTCGGCCTGGAGCGAGTCGACCTTGTCCTGGCGCTCGGCGAGCTCGCGCTCTTGCTCGAGGACCTTGTCGTCGAGATCGGCCTTGAGCCGTTCGAACCCGAGCGACTTGTCGCGGACGTCGACGATCTCCTTGTCCTTCTTCGCGAGCCCTTCGCGAAGGGAGAGGATCTCCTTGTCCTTCTTGTTGAGCGCCTCGCGCAGATCGAGGAAGTCACGGCTCGACACGCCGCCCTTGGCGGCGCCTCCCGCCGCTCCCGCGCTGCTGGCCGCGACGAGGCGCGTCTTCAGGTCTTCGTTGTCCTTGCGCAGCCGCTCGAGCTCCTCGGTATCGACCGCGGAGCCCGCGCTCTCCGCGGCGCTCGCCGCTTCGGCACGCGCGCGCTCGAGGGCCTCCTCGAGGTCGCGGATCTTCGCCTGCGCCGTCTCGACGTCACGCTGGAGGCCCGCCGCGAGCTGCGCAGCGCCGTCGTCGGCGGGCGCATGGCCGCTGATCCGCACTGGGCGATCGCTCGTGCGCGGAATCGGAGCTTCGCTCACCGCACGGAGCGCGGCGTCGAGCGATGCGCTCCCGTTGCCGTTCACGTGCTCGAGGTCGCCGGCCACCGGCGGCCGCGTCGAACGACGCCCCGGGCGCTGCGAAGGCATCTCTTCGATGACGATGTCGCCGTTCTCGATCTCTTCGGGAGCATCGCTCACGGCGCGCGCCGGCGGATGCCCGGTCGGGTGATCGGCCTCGACGTCGTCGGCCGACGTCTCCTGCGGCGCGCGGTATTCGTCCGCGGCGGGCGCGGCGGGCTGGCTTGCTCGAAGCGCGACGAACGGCTGGATGCGCGCGAGCAGATCGTCGAACGTGATCGGCTTGTGGACGTAGTCCTCGGCGCGCGTCCGGAGCTTGCGATGCTGCTCGAACGTCTCGTCGCTGGACTCGCTCGACATGATGATGAGCGGGACGTCCTTGAGCGACGGGTCCTTCTTGAGCTTGTTGCAGACGGAGAACCCGTTCATGCGAGGCAGCTCGATGGACAGCAGGATGAGATCCGGACGTGCGGATGTCGCCTGCTGCAGGCCGGCGTTGCCATCGTCGACGACCTGCACGTTGCAACCGAGCTTCGTCAGCTCGTTGCGCAGATCGGCGGCGAAGGTCGCATCGCTCTCGAAGACGAGGACTTTCTGCCCCATGAGGTGCCCGAGGATATCAGCCTGCGGCGTGTCGTGCGCGCTTCTCGTCGTGGCCGCTCGTTCCACTGCGGCGGTCCAGCTCGCGGAGGACGTTCTCGAAGGCCACACCTCGCGATCGAAGCGCAACCATGACGTGGAACAAGACGTCCGCGGCCTCGGACGCAACGCGGTCGTCGTCCTCACCGGCGACCGCGCGGGCGAGCTCGCCGGCCTCTTCGACCAGTTTTTCGCCGATCTTCGCCGATCCTGCGTCGTAGAGGCTCTTCGCGTAGCTCGCCTTCGCGTCGCTCGCCCGTCGCGCCTCGAGCACGCCTTCGAGCCGCGCGAGCAGCGTGGGCGCGGGTACCTCCGCGTCGGATACGACGATGCGGCCGTCCACCAGCTCCGCACGCCGGAAGAAGCACGTCGCCGCGCCGGTGTGACACGTGGGCCCGTTCGGAGCGACGAGATAGACGAGGCAGTCGGCGTCGCAATCGACGAGAACGCCGGTGACGGCGAGCGTGTTGCCGCTGGTGCGGCCCTTCTCCCATAGCTCGCCGCGCGAGCGGCTCCAGAACGTCGCGCGCTTCGTCTCCAGCGTGAGCTTGACGGCTTGCTCCGTTGCAAACGCCACCATGCGCACCTGGCCTGTGAGGTGATCCTGCGCCACGACCGGGATCAGTCCGTGCTCGTCGAAGTCCATTTTGCAGCTACTGTAGCCGCGAATGATCCGTGCCGAGCTCGCCTTCGCGACGCCACGCAAGCTTCCCAAGCCGAGCAGCGTGACCGGACGGGTCGTCGTCGTCGACGTCGCGTTCGCCTCCGAAGCGTCCGGTGGCGGCTTCGAGAAGATCACGAAGCCGTTCATCGACGGCCTCGGTTCCCGCCTCGCCGCGTGGGTCGACCATCACGACCACGCGTTGCATGCACAGTACATGCAAGACCCGCGCTTCGTCCTCTCCACGAAGGCCGAGCACGGCGCGTGTCCCGAGATGGTGACGCCTGAGCTCTGCGCGCGCATCGGCAAGGTCGACACCATCGTCTGCCACACCGATTTCGACGGGCTGTGCAGCGCGGCCAAGTGGCTGCGCGAAGGCCTCGAGCCGTATCCGGGCGCCGATGACGACGCCCGCGCCATCGATACGCGCCTCGGCATTCCCTCGCCGGTAGCGCGCCGGTTCGATCGCGCGATCCGTGCGCGCGGACGCGACCCGGCGCTGCTCGGCCTCGTGGTCCGCCACCTCGCGAACGGGCTCGCCGACGATTCGCTATGGCTCGACATCGATGCCGCCGGCGCGGAGCTCGAGGCGATCGAGCGTGCCACGACCGAGCTGGCGCGGGATTACCGCAAGATCGTCATCTCCAAGCCGAGCTTGCATGCATGCACAAGCATCGCATTCCTGGATGTGACCGGCCGCCGCACCCGTTACGACAAGACGACGCTCCTCCTTCTTGGTCAGGAGCGGGCGAGCATCGCGATCCTGCTCGACGGCGAGACCCTCAGCTTCGCCGCGCCCTTCGACAGCGGTCTCAACTTCCTGGATTTGCTCGGTCTGTCGGGCGGAATGCCGACGCTGGTCTCGGTCCACAAGGACCGCCTCGACGACGCGCTCGCGAAGCTGGGCGTCCCTCGGTCGGAGATTGACGCGCTCCATCGGGACTGACGCAACGCGCTATCGCGTCGCGTGCGCACGCGTTCCCGACTGAGGGAATCCGTCATTATCAGCGGGGCCGCGTTGCAAAGATGCGACGAGACCCTTGCACCCATGGAAAGCCCGTTGACCCTGCGACAGTGCTGCGTGATAAGGGCGCCCTTCAACGTTGAAATGGGCGCGCCTGTCTTCGTTGCGACGTTGCAACCCGGACGCGCTCGGTAAAACGAGCAAAACGAGCAAAGTGGGGGCCTCGCGATGCGGGGCGGGGAGTTGCTTCATGGTCGCAAAAGCTTGGGGAGAGCGGGTCGACGCCAAACGGTGGGACCGCGCTGCGGCGCTGGGAACGACCGCGGGCACGGAGAAGCGCGGGGTCGAGGAGATGTTCGTGCAGAACGACACCGTGTCGCTCTGCCTCCTCCTGAACCGTCGCGCGAAGACGATGCGCGTCGTCGACTTCCGCGCCGGACCGAGCCACGCGAAGCGGCTCTTCGTCCTGCGTCTCGCGAAGCGCGAGGGGATCGAGAAGGTCTACACGCTCGTCGAGCGCGACGAGGTGAGCACGTGGATCAAGCTGGGGTTCGCGAAGGAAGCGAACATCGCCGGCTTCTACAAGCGTAGCGACGCGTTCATCCTCGGCTGCTCCGTGGACGAAGGCGCGCTCGAGCGCGACCTCCGCCTGCCCATGGGCATGGACGACGACGAGGATCCGATTCCGACCGAGCCCTCGGCGGCGCACGACTTCGCAGAGAAGACGCTCGTCCACGCGAAGAAGCACGCGAAGGAGCTCGCCGATCGGCCGCTGCCCGCGACCAAGCTCGCCGTCGTTCGCGAGACCGAGGCGGTCGTGAAGAAGTCGCTCGAGAAGGCCATCCGCGCCGGACGCGCGCTCACCGCGTTCGAGGCCTTCGGTCGCGACGTCGAGCGTCGCTTCTTCCACCTCACGAGCCGTGGTGCCTTCGAGCTGGTGGCGTCGACCGAATCGCAGTCGTGCTTCGGCAACGCGTTCCTCGAGCTCCTGACCGGGCCGAAGACCGAGGCCGAGCGGCTGGGCACCATCGCGGCGCTCCGCACGCTCTGCGACAAGCTCCTCGCGGAGGGCGTCGTGAGCTGCTTCGCCATGTCGCCGAGCGACGACGTCGCGCTCGCGACGGCGTTCGTGTTCAACGGCTTCCGCCGCACCGGCCTGCTCCAGAACCACGTCACCGTGGGCGGCGCTCGCAAGGACGCAATCGTCTGGTCACGCAAGCTCGCGAACCCCGCCGACGAGTGATCGCCGGCTGACGTCCGGCGCCCTCAGGGCGAGAGGCGATCGACGCGCCAGTGCGGCTCGGCGGTCGCCTCGGAGATGCGTGTATACCGCAAGCGATCGTGGAGCCGGCTCGGCCGGCCTTGCCACAGCTCTACCTGCTCTGGGACGAGGCGGTAACCACCCCACTCCGGCGGGCACGGCACCTCGCCTTCTCCGAAGCGCGCGCGCACCTCGTCGAGGCGCGCCTCGAGCTCGCGCCGGCCCGCGATCACCGTGCTCTGCGCCGAAGCCCACGCGCCGAGCTGGCTCGCGCGGGGGCGTGACCGGAAGTAGGCCTCGGTCTCTTCACGGCTCACGCGCGCGACGGAGCCCGTAATCCGCGCCTGGCGCTCGAGCAGCACCCAGAAGAAGCACGCGCACGCGCGCGGGTTCGCGGCGAGGTGCCGGCCCTTCTCGCTCTCGTAGCCCGTATAAAAAACGAGACCGCGCTCGTCGAGACCCTTGAGGAGCACGATGCGCGCCGCGGGCACGCAGTCCGCGGAGGCGGTGGCGAGCGTCATCGCGGTGGGCTCGGGATGCTGGGCGTCGATCGCTTCCCGAAGCCATCTGTCGAGCTGCACGATCGGCGAAGGGTCGACGTCGCGCTCGTGCAGGCCAGCACGCGCGTACTCGGTTCGAATGGCGGTCAGATCCTGCATCGCTTCGGCCGAAGCTTAGCGAACTCGCCCGATCCAAGTCACGATGACCGGCGAGCCGTGACCGATCTCCGAGCTACGTGTGACGTCCCGAGCGCTCAGCGGTCGCCGTCGTCGGGCGCTTCGAGCAGCTTGGCGAGCGTCTTGAAGTCGAGCGCCAGTGTCTCCGCGGTCATGACCTTCCGTCCGCCGAGGCGCTCGTAGGCCCACTGCGCGTAGCGTCGCTGCATCTCGCGCATCGGAAGGACCGACGGACCGAAGTCGATGGGTGCCGCCTCCGACGTGCCCACCGAGGCCGGCAGATCGGACGCGGCGATCGTCGCGTCACGCGCGAGGATGACCGCGCGCTCGATCACGTGCTCGAGCTCGCGCACGTTTCCGGGCCAGCCGTGCGCCATCATCTTCGCGAGCGCCTCGGGCGCGAGGCGCTCCGCCGGCGAGCGCGCGTGCTTCTTCTTCGCCTCGAGCAGGAAGTGATCGACGAGCAGCGGAATGTCCTCGCGCCGATGACGCAGCGGCGGGATCTCGATGGTCACCACGTCGAGCCGGTAGAGGAGATCCTCGCGGAACGTGCCCGCGGCGACACGCTTCCGGAGATCGCGATGGGTGGCTGCGACGATGCGCACGTCGACGCGGCGCTCCTGGTTCGACCCGACGGGCCGGACCGCGCCGCTCTCGAGGACGTGGAGCATCTTCGCTTGCAGGGCGGGCGCCATCTCGGCGATCTCGTCGAGGAACAGCGTGCCGGCATTCGCCTCTTCGAGCAGACCCGCGCGCGTCATCGTCGCCCCGGTGAATGCGCC
Organism: Myxococcales bacterium; assembly: GCA_034666145.1. Classification (GTDB taxonomy): domain Bacteria; phylum Myxococcota_A; class Polyangia; order Polyangiales; family Polyangiaceae; genus Labilithrix. Next base: position 8,566 of record JAXDMI010000760.1, read on the forward strand.
TTTCACGTGACCGAAGAGCTCGCTCTCGAGGAGGTTCTCGGGAAGCGCCGCACAGTTCACGGCGACGAACGGTCCGTCGCTCCGGCCGCCGCACGCATGCAGTGCGCGCGCGACGAGGCCCTTGCCGGTCCCGGTCTCACCGAGGACGAGCACCGGCGCAGCGGTATCAGCGACGCGCGTGACGAGATCGGCGACCTCCTCCATCGCGCCGCTGCTCCCGATGAGGTTCGCGAGCCCGAACCGATCGCGCAGCGCGCGGCGCAGCGTGGCGGCCTCGCGACGAACGCGTGCGTCGTCGAGCGCCTTCGCGAGGAAGAGCGCGAGCTCCGCCACCTTGAAGGGCTTCGTCATGTAGTGATAAGCGCCCTGGCGGATCGACTCGACCGCGCTGTCGACGGCGCTGAATGCAGTCATCACGATCACGGGTCGGTTGGGATCGAGCTGCCTCGACGCGGCGAGGAGCTGGAGCCCGTCGACGGCGGGCATCCGCAGATCGGTCACGAGCGCGTCGAAGCGCTCCGTCTCGAGCGCGCGCACCGCGTCGGCGCCGGACGCGAGCGCGACCGCTTCGTAGCCGAGGCCGCACAGCCCATCGGCGATGGTCTCGGCCATCGACAGGTGATCGTCGACGACGAGGACGCGACCGGTCACGGATTTCTCTTCACGAGACGGCATGCGTGACTCCGACGGCGGCGCCTGCGGTGGGCAGCTCCACCGTGGCCTTGGTTCCTCCAGTCAATCGCGGCTCCAGACGAAGGGTACCGCGATGGTGATGGACGATCTCGTTGGTGATGGCGAGGCCGAGGCCGCTGCCCTCGGGCTTCGTCGTGAAGAACGGCTCGGTCGCGCGCGCCGCCGTCTCGTCGTCGATGCCCACGCCGTCGTCTTCGACCACGAACGCGATGCGCTCGCCTTCGTCACGCACGGAGAGCTCGACGGTACCTCCCGGGCTGCACGCCTCACACGCGTTGAGCA
>JAXDMI010000761.1:0-4057 GCA_034666145.1 Myxococcales bacterium
AGATCGCGAGCTGGCCGAAGGAGGACCTCTCTCGACACATCCAGTTCATGAAGTCGTTCGCGAAGAAGCTCGGCGCGGCCGGTGAGCTCGTCGGCGCCGAGGGACTGGGCGGGCCGGACCAGGCCAAGCTGGTGCGCGCGGGAAACGACGGCAAGCCGATCACCGACGGCGTGTTTCCGGAGTCGAAGGAGTTCCTCGTGGGTTACTGGATCGTCGACGTCGACACGACGGAGCGCGCCTACGAGATCGCCGCGGAGGCGTCGGCCGCTCCCGGTCGTGGCGGCGTTCCGCTCAACATGGCGATCGAGGTCCGGCAGGTGATGAGCGCGCCGCCGTCTGATGCGCCCTGACGAATGCCCGCGGACAGCGAAATCGATGTCGTCGTGACCATCCGACACCTGCTGCGCGATGTCGCTCCGCAGGTGTTGGGTGTCGTCGTGAGGCGATACCGCGATTTTGCGGCCTGCGAGGACGCGGTTCAGGAGGCGTTCATCGCGGCAGCCGCGCAGTGGCCGCGCGAGGGGATTCCCGACAATCCACGCGCGTGGCTCATCCAGGTCGCGTGCCGGCGCATCACCGATCACGTGCGCGCGGAGGTCGCGCGGCGGCAACGCGAAGCGCTCGTCGTGAGCCTCGTTCCACCCGATGAACAGATCGCGCTGGCCGCCGACACCGACGGCGCGACCGAGCGGGACGACACGCTGGACGTGCTGATCATGTGCTGCCATCCGGCGCTGTCGCCTGCGTCCGCCATCGCGCTCACGTTGCGCGCCGTCGGGGGCCTGACGAGCGCCGAGATCGCCCGCGCGTTTCTGGTGCCGGAGGCGACGATGGCGCAGCGGATCAGCCGGGCCAAACAGAGCATCAAGGCTTCGGCAACGGGCTTCGAGATGCCGGCCGGCGCCGAGCTGGACGCGCGCATCGGCAGCGTCATGCAGGTCCTCTACCTCATCTTCAACGAGGGCTACTCCGCGAGCTCGGGGAAAGAGATCCTGCGAACCGATCTCTCGGGCGAAGCACTTCGGCTCACGCGATTGCTTCGCACGCTGGTACCCGACGATACCGAGGTCGCCGGCCTCTTGGCGTTGATGCTCTTGACCGACGCGCGACGCGCGGCGCGGACCGGATCCGCCGGCGAGATCATTCCGCTGGACCAGCAGGATCGGAGCCTGTGGGATCGCGAGGCGATCGCCGAGGGGGTCGAGCTGCTCACCGCGACGCTGCCGAAAGGACGCGTGGGGCCGTACCAGCTCCAGGCCGCGATCGCAGCGGTGCATGACGAGTCGGCCCGCCCCGACGAAACGGATTGGCCTCAGATCCTGGCCCTCTACGGAGAGCTGCTGCGCATCTCCGATAACCCGATGGTCGCGCTGAACCAGGCGATCGCGAAGGCGATGGTCGACGGGCCGGCCGCCGGGCTCCGGCGTCTGGACGAGGTGGCCGCAGACCCGCGCATCGCAGGTCATCACCGCATCGACGCCGTGCGCGCGCATCTGCTGGAGCGCGTCGGAGATCGCGAAGGCGCCATCGCGTGCTACCGACGTGCCGCGGAGCGCACCGCGAGCATCGCCGAACGCGACTACCTGCTCATGCAGGCGGCACAGCTGAGCGACCGCTAGCGCTCACGAGGGCGAGCGTTTTTTTTCGCGGGGGATGTCGAGAACGGCAGGCGGGCTCCGACACCACGTTGAAGGCGCCGAAGACAGCGCCCAGAACCAGGAGAGACCGCCATGAACGCCGAGACCGTCCAGCCTTCCTTCATCGCCGCCGTCGTGCCGACGCACCGTCCCCGCTCCCTTCGCCGCAGCATCGGCGCAGTCGCCGCCGGCCTGGTGGCGATCTTCGCGGTGACGACTGCGACCGATCTCGTCATGCACGCAACGGGCGTGTTCCCGCCGATGGGCACGCCGCCGATGTCGAGCACACTGTTCCTGCTCGCGTTCGCATACCGCTTCGTCTTCGACGTCGCCGGCAGCTATCTCACCGCGCGGCTCGCGCCGCATCGGCCCATGCGGCATGCGCTCGTTCTCGGATCGATGGGACTCGTCCTGAGCATCGCCGGTGCGATCGCGATGTGGGATGCGGGGCCTGCTTGGTATCCGCTCGGTCTCGCCGCGAGCGCACTGCCGTGCGCGTGGTTGGGTGGCCGGCTCCGCGACGCAAGCGCACACAGGTGAGGCGTCGCGGCGATCAGGGTGTGCCAGCCCTCGTGGCACACCGAGCGCATGAATCCTCGTCAAGTCGCTTCGAAGAACGTGGCACGGACTTCGCTCGCGGCGGCGCCATGCGTCCCACGCGATACGTCTTCCCGCTGCTCACCGGCTTGCTCGTTGCCTGTGGGGGCACGATCGCGGACGTCCCGTCGCAGGGCGCGCCGCACGGCGCGAGCGGCAATGGGATGGGCAGCGGAGCCGCCGCAGGAGCGGGCGGCGGGTCTGCGGCGGGCACGGGTACCGTGACCGTGACCGGCCCCGAGACCATCGTGGGCTCGGTGTCTGCGCTGACGGAGCTCGCCAACGGTCAGACCTCGCAGAGGTTCGATCTGAATCTCCAGGTCATGCCACCGCCCCCGAACGGGTGCGCCACGGCGACGTCGACGGTGGGCTCCTGCTGTTATTTCGCGCCGACTCCGCGGCCACCGACCCAAGCCATCGGAGGTGGTGGAACCCCGGTCCCCGGGACCAGCGCGGGAACGGTGACGCTCACCGACGTCACGTCGAACGTGCGCATCGGCAGCTTCGATTACGAGAGCGGGGTCTACGCGCACGCTCCTGCGATCTACCAAGGCCAGGTCTGGCGACCAGGCGACGCGCTGAGCGTGAGTGCAACGGGGGCCGACATCGGCGCGTTCACCGTTTCGGCGCCTGGCCTCGTACCGCCCTCCGTGCAAGTGCCTTCGCCGATCGTGCGGGCTCACGACGTCACGATCACGTGGCAGCCGGACAGGAACGCGGAGACGTTCACCTTCTCGGTCTCCAATGGCGTCGGCGCCACCGTTGCTTGCCTCGTGCCCGACGCAGCGGGCGCGGTGACGATCGACGCGAGTCTGTTCGAGGGGTTCGAGTCGAGCGCTCGACTCCAAGCGTTGGGAATGCGTGAGGCGGTTCGCTACGCGCAGACGCCGACGGGAAGGGTCGCCTTCAAGACGTTCGGCTGGGCCCCTTTCGACGCATCGATCGACTAGCCTGACTCGAGGATGGCGCCGGTTCGGGTCGATGCAAACAGGGTGCTCGAATTCAAAACCGAGCAGAGCTTCCACAAGTGGCTGGGCAAGCATTGGGACAAGGACCCGGAGGTCTGGATCAAGATCCACAAGGTCCGTTCGGGGCTCGCATCGATCACGCCGGCCGAGGCCATCGACGTGGTGCTCTGCTGGGGTTGGATCGACGGCATCCGCAAGGGCTTCGACGACCAGAGCTTCTTGCAGCGCTACACGCCGCGCGGAAAGAAGAGCGTCTGGAGCCAGATCAACGTCGCCAACGTCGAGCGCTTGACCAAGGCGGGAAGGATGCAGCCCTCCGGGCTCGCGCAGGTCGCGGCCGCGAAGGCGGATGGCCGCTGGGAGAAGGCTTACAGCATGGCCAAGACCACGGCGCCCGACGATCTGCTCGCGGCGATCCGCGCCGTGCCGAAGGCCCTGGCGATGTACGAAGCGCTCTCGTCCCAGAACCGGTTCGCGGTGATCTTCCGCACGCTCAGCATGAAGACCGAGGCCGGGCGGAAGAAGAAGATCGCGGGCTTCGTCGAGATGCTCGAGAAGGGCAACACGATCTATCCCAACGGCAAACCAGCGCGCCCTCTCTCATAGAAGGAGGAGAGCTGTCATGCGATCCGCTACGAGTGATCGTTCGAGCAGCTCCCCACCTGGTGGCAGACGCCGTCGATGCAGCGCTTGTTCGGGGCGGGCGGCTCATAGCCCCCCGCCGCTGCGACGTAGCCGGCGCAGTCCGAGGAGCTCTTGCAGCTGCCGCCTTCGACCCAGGTGCCGTTGCAATACGATTGCGTGCAGTCTGCATTCGTCATGCACGCCGCGCCGATGTTGCCGCCGCCTTGCCCT
>JAXDMI010000762.1:0-6911 GCA_034666145.1 Myxococcales bacterium
TTCCGGAGGATCTGCGACGAGTCACTCGACTGACCGATGTGCCAGTGATGGATCTCGGCGTTGACGAGGTCGAGGTCGCCGTCGTTGTCGAGATCGGCGCACGCGGTGGTGAACGTGTTGCCGCCGAGACGCGGCGGCTGATCGTCCTGGCCGGGGGTCCACGAGTAGTTGGTGCAGTCGATCTTGGGCATCGACTCCTCGGGCGTGCACTTGCCCGCGTTCTTGCTGCACCAGCAGCGATAGAACTCGTTGTCCTTGTAGGACATGTTGTCGTCGGCAGCGACCGGCGTGCCCTGACCGATCTCGGTGAAGACGCCGTCGTCGTTGCGCCACAGCTCGTTCCAGCTCCTGCCGTAGCCGCTCACGATGAAGTCGGGATCGCCGTCGTCGTCGACGTCGCACGCGGTGACGCCGTACGCGGGCTTGCGGCTCTCACCGGCGAGGAACTTCGGCAGATCGCCGAACGTCTCGGGGCGGAGCACCTTGGAGGCTTCGCTCATGTCGATGAACGTGCCGTCGCCGCGGCCTTTGTAGAGGTAGCTGCCGCCGCCCTCGACGCCGTCGTAGAACGTGCCGACGAAGACGTCGATGAGGCCATCGCGATCGTAGTCGTTGAACGCCGCCGACGACGTGGGGTGCACCTTCGACGACGGCGCCGAGCGTGGCGCGAACGTGAAGTGACCCATACCGTCGTTGAGGAGGATCTCGCTGCGGTCCTTCGCGGCGGCGGTCTTGTCGGTGTTCGCGTCGACGTACGTGCCGCTGAAGAGGTCGAGGTCGCCGTCGTTGTCGACGTCGGCGAGGACCGCGAGGTTGGCGAGACGACCCGTACCGGGACCGTCGCGCGAATCGAGGAGGCCGCTGCCCGCGGTCGCGTCTTCGAAGTGACCGTTGCCGCGATTCAAGAAGAGGCGCTTCTTCGGCGCTGCCGCGGAGTCGCGTGCGCTGAGCACGCCGTGCACGACGAGATCGGGAAGACCGTCACCGTCCACGTCGCCCGCGACGATGCGGATGTTGCCGTCGACGTCCGCGAGGCCCGAGTCGGCAGTGATGTCGGTGAACCAAGCGCCGGCCGGGAGCGCGTCCGGCGTGCGACAGGTCACCGCCGGCGGCGCGTCTCCGGCGTCGGGCGTGACCGGCGTGGTCTCGGCGGGCTTCGAATTCGTCGACGAGCTGCACGCGGCGAGCAGCGCGAATCCCACGACGGCGGTGAGGCTGAGGCGTTTCACGGAGCGGCGCATAGCGCGGGCCGCAACGCGCGCACGTCTCAATCGCTGGCCGAAAACCTCAGCCGATCGGTAGGCCGCGAGCGCGGGCTCAGCCGCGATCGGCGCTGCTCTCGAGGGCGTGCGTCGCGTGATGGGCCAAGAACACGACGGCGTAGACGGCGAGCACGACAGCGAGAGTCTCGAGGGTCGTCATCTCGTTCCTCCTTCTTTGATGCTGCCACTGTGGACGACGCTTGCTACGCGACGGCGATCTGCACGTGCCGAAACGGAAAACTCGTCGCCCTCGGGTCATGCTCGGCTTCGGTGGTCCTGCGGCAGAGGGGCGGCATTGACGCGGCGGGGTCTCGCCCCCACAACCGTGGCGGGTACTTCCGATGAGCTCCGAGACGAAGCGGCGCGTGGTGATCGTGGGCGGCGGCTTCGGCGGCCTCGAGGCCGCGAAGGCGCTCGCCGGGAGCGACGTCGAGATCACGCTGATCGACCGCGCCAACTACCACCTCTTCCAGCCGCTCCTCTATCAGGTGGCGATGGCGGGCCTCTCCCCCGCCGAGATCGCATCGCCCATCCGCGGCATCCTCGCCGGCGATACCAACGTGCGCGTCGTGCTCGGTGACGTCACGCGCGTCGATCTCGAGGCGCGGACCATTCACGTCGGACACGAAGCGCACCAGACCTTCCCGTACGACTGGCTCGTGCTCGCGGTCGGCGCGAAGACCTCGTACTTCGGTCACGACGACTGGGAGGTCCATGCGCCCGGACTGAAGCACCTCGAGGACGCGCTCGAGATCCGCCGCCGCGTGCTCCTCGCCTTCGAATGCGCCGAGCGCGAGCCCGACGTGCGCGCGCGGCGCAAGCTCCTCACGTTCGCGGTGATCGGCGGCGGCCCCACCGGCGTCGAGCTCGCGGGCGCGATCGCCGAGCTCTCGCACTTCGTCCTCGCTCGTGACTTCCGCTCCATCGACCCGCGCGAGGCGAAGGTGATCCTCGTCGAGGCCGGTCCGCGCATCCTGCCGTCGTTCTCGCCGTCGCTCGCGCAGAGCGCGGTCGAGCAGCTCCAGGAGCTCGGCGCCGAGGTTCGTACCGGTGTTCGCGTGGTCGGCATCGACGACGCAGGCGTCTCGCTCGAGTCCGGCGAAGAGGCCGACCACCTGCCGGGTCTCGGCGCGGGACGAACGCGCGAGCGCATCGAATCCGGCACCGTGGTGTGGGCGGCGGGTGTGAAGGCCAATCGCCTCGCGCAGCAGCTCGGCGTTCCCACCGATCGCCAGGGCCGCGTGATCGTGAAGAGCGACTGCAGTCTCCCCGGTCATCCCGAGGTGTTCGCGATCGGTGACATGGCGCGCTTCGAGGAGAAGGGCCAGGTGCTCCCCGGAGTGAGCCCCGTCGCCATGCAGCAGGCGCGTTACGTCGCGCAGCTCGTTCGCTGGGAGCTCGAGAGCATCGGCCATCCGCCGCGCTCGCCGTTCTCGTACTTCGACAAGGGCTCGATGGCGACCATCGGACGTTCTCGCGCGATCGCCGAAGCGCGCGGCATCAAGATGCACGGCTTCATCGCGTGGCTGGCATGGCTTTTCATCCACATCTGGTACCTGATCGGCTTCAAGAACCGCGTGATGGTGCTCTTGAACTGGACCTGGTCGTATCTGTCCTATCGACGCGGCGCGCGGCTCATCACGTCGACGGGTTGGAAGCCGGATCTCGAGCGGGAGCAGTCGGAGCAGGCGGAGCAGGCGGAGCAAGCGGCTCTCTCGACGCGGCATCGCCCGGCTGCGGAGCTCCCGCTCGCGAGCGCTCCGCCAGCACCAGCGCCCTCGCTTCTCGACGGCGCTCGAGCGCCGGAGAGCGATCGCCCGCGGCCGCGAGCTGCCAGCCCGACCTCGTGAGCGTGAGCGCGAGCGCGTCCGCGGCGCCCGGCTCCCTTGCGACCGCCGCCGATCGGCGCGCCGTCGTCGCGAGATCGTCCATGCCCACGAGGGCGAGCGCCTGAGCGAGACCGAGCCAGCCTCGCGGAGGCGCCGCGGTGGTCGTCTTCATCATGGCCGCCACGAGCCGGCCTGCGACTCCCCTCACCTCGGCATCGTCCGCGCCCAGCGCTGCTTGCGCCGTGGTCCAGCCATGCGGAGGAACGCGCTCTCCGCGCTCGGCGAGCTCCGCGAGCCGGCGCAGCGCATGCGCCGCGCGAGGCCACGCGCTGTCACGCATCGCGACCACGGCATCGAGTAGCGCCGTCCATTGCGGGTGACGCGCTTCGTGATAACCGACGGGGTGCGTCGACGTGCTCGACGCCTCGTGCGACTCGAAGCGCCCGCCGAGGATGTCGCGCGCGCGATGATGGAGGATCGCGAGCTCGGGATCGACCCGCGCGGCATCGGCGAGCGCAGCCTCCATCTCGGTGAGGCTCTTCTTCTCGTTGGCGCGCGCGAGGCGATCGATGGCCTTCACCACGTCACGCACGCGCACCAGCGCCTTGGCGAACGGCTCGCGCGAGAAGAGCGCGGCCAGGCGATCGACCTCGAGCGGCGTGAGCTCGTCGTTCATGTCGTCGGCATGACGCGCGGCGAGAGCGAGCGCGCGATGCGCGAGGGCCGTCGCATTGGCATTCGACGTCGCCGCTTGCACGACGTCATCGAGCATCGCGATGGCGCTGGCGCGCGCGAATCGGCTCGGTGCCCGCAAGAGCACGCGCGCGAGCACCAGACGCTCCGCCGGCGTGGCCTCGGCCACGACCACGCGCTTGGCTTCTTCGATGGCCGCGCTCAGCGTGTCCGGCGATCGTCCCAGCCACGCGGCGTGCCGGATCCGGCAAACGCGCACGTAGCGCGTCGCGCCTTCGTTCTCCGCGGAGGCGAGCGCATCGGCGAACGCCGCGGTCGCCTTCGGGTCACCGGCCACGTCGAGGCAGCGCGCATAGGCGTAGAGCCCGCGCGTGGTGCGTGCGCGCTTGATCTCGGAGCACGCGAGATCCGTCGCGCAGACGCCGAGCCCGCGCCGCGACATCTCCTTGCAGGCCGCGAACACGCCGTCCCAGAGCGCGTTGTCGGCGCTCTCCACGGTCTGCCACAGGAGCGAGAGATCGCGAATCGCGCCTAAATCACGGACTGCGGTGGCACAGCGAACCCCACCGAGGATGGCGCGCCCGCGCAGCTCGGAGCTCGCGGCATTCGACGCGAGGCGGCGCCATACCTTGAGGCCCGCGCCCGGTCCTGCGCTGCGCTCGAGCCGCTCCGCGGCGCCGACCGCGACGTCGGCAGCCAGGCTCATGACGCGGAGCTCAGGACACGGCGCCTCATGACGCTCCGCGATCCGTGACGAGGCCGATCGACGGCAAGCGCTCGACCGCCGCTTCGATGCGCTCGATCTCGGCGTCGATCTGCTCGATGGAGCGACGCGCGACGGACGGGTCCTTCGCCTCTTCGCCGGTGAGCGTCTTCAGCGGCTTCGCGACGCCGTCCTCGAGCCAGCGCTGGATGCGCTTCTGCTCCGCCATCTGCATGGCGCGGATCTCGTCGGTGGTGCTCGGGACCATCTCGGCGAGCGACTGCTCGACCTGCTGCGCACGCCACCCGAGGTTCAAGGTGCGCCGCTTGATGTACGCGGGATCGTCGAGCCGCAGGTTGGAGAACTCCTCCTGGTACGCGGTCTCGGAGAGCGCCTGCACCTCGTTGAAGCAGCGACGCCACGTGGGGCCGTCGCCCGCTTCGTGCGCGGCCATCGCCTTGTCGTAGAGCGCGTCGATGCGCTTCTCCCAGTCCGCGCGCTCCATGCCCATGAGCAGGCCGCTCGAGCGATAGACGACGCGACGGAGCACGTCGAACGCGTCTTCCATGCGCTGCATCGGCGGCACGAGGCCTTCGGCGGCACCGCCGTGGAATTCGTCGACGAGATGACGGAGCCGCTGGCAGAGCGCGTCGAGCTTGTCGGGATCGGTGTGGAGCACCTCGCGGATGCCGACCACGAGGCGGTCGGCCTCGCGAGCGAACTCGGCGCCGAGGCCGCCCCAGAGCGAACGCCGCGCTTTCTCCGCCTGATCGAGGAGGGCGTCGACGTCCACCGTTCCGCCGCTCGGGCTCTGCGGAGGCTCGATGTGCGCCTGGATTTGCTGCGCGCCGACGGTGGCCTGCGCCTCGAGACGCATCGACTCGTCGCAACGCAGGACGACCTCGACGGGACTGCCGACGGCGAGCTCGCGCGGCACATCGATGACCAGCGTCTTGATGGGCAGGCGGTTCTGCAAGATGCGCAGGACGACGGAGCCGCTCTGATCGGCGGTGAAGAAGAGCTGCGTGACCTGCGCGGGCAGACCCATTCCGCGCGCGAGCAGCACCTTGCGCTCACGCTTGCCGCCGCGCACCACCTCGAGCGCGATGTCCTTCGCGATCACCGATGCGCGACTGAGCGACGTGGGACGCGGGCGCAGATCGCCACGATGGAACGAGAGCGGAAGCTCGGCGACGGCGACGCCCATCGCCGACTGCAGCGCGAGCGTCGCGTGCGTCTCCTCGGCCTCGCCGAGCGGCAAATCCAGGCGGATCGGCTCCTTGGCGTCCTTGGCGTCCCTGGGAAGAGTGGCCTCGCCGAGCGCGCGCTCTCCCTCCCAGATCGCAAGCTGGGTTGCATTCTTGGGTGCCTCCTCGACGGTGAGGCCGAGGCGCATCTTCGTGCCCTGCGCAACGAGCGGCGTCGAGATGCGGACCTTCACGCCCACGTCACCGAGCAACGTGCCGCCGATATGCGCAGCGTGCACGGCAGCGCCGAGCGCGACGCAGGTGTCGACGTCGTCACGAAGCGGCTCGCTCTCGGGCTTGCACAGCTTCTCGGTCACGCGGCGCACCACCATGGGCACGCGCGTGGAGCCGCCGACGAGGATCACGTGCTCGATGTCCTCGATGCCGACGTTCGCGACTTCCTTGGCGCGCGCGATGGCGCGGTCGCAGCAACCGATGGTGGTCTGGACGAGCTCGCCGATCACTGCCTCGTAGTCGTTGCGACCGACGTCGCCGTCGTACGAGACGCTCTCGCCGGCCTTGTCCTTCATGAAATCGCTCTTCGAGACGTGCACGACGTCGGCGGTGGAGAGCGACTCCTTGATCTCCTGCGCGAGGTGGATCAAGCGCGCGAAGAGCGCGCGGTCGTCCTCGCTGCCGTTCACGTCGAGGTCGAGCGCGTAGCCCTTGGTGACGAGCTCCTTGCGGAGGTGCTCGGCATAGCGGCGATCGAAGTCGTCGCCGCCGAGGTAGTTGTCGCCGTCGATGGCGAGCACCTGGTACTCGCCGCCCACGCAGCGCAGGATCGAGACGTCGAACGTGCCGCCGCCGAGGTCGTAGACGAGGAAGTTCCCGTCGCCGAGGCGCCGCTTCCACGTGTGATAGATGGCGGCGGCGGTCGGCTCCTGGAGGATGCCGATGACGTCGAGACCCGCGAGCTCGCCGGCCCGTCGGGTCGCCTCCACTTGCGGCGCGTCGAAGTACGCGGGCACGGTGATGACCGCGCGCAGCACGGGTGTGTCGAGCGTCGTCGCGGTCGCGCCGACCTTGAGCGGCTTCGCGGCGAGCGTCTCCTTCATGCGATCGCGCAGCTCGATCAGGATCTTCGACGAGACCTGCTCGGGCGTCAGCTCGTGAGGACCGATCTTGACGGTGGCCTTCTGGCCCATCTTCCGCTTGATCGATTTGATCGGGGAAG
>JAXDMI010000763.1:0-4687 GCA_034666145.1 Myxococcales bacterium
GTCGGAGACCGCGTCGCCCTCCTTCAAGAACTCCGGGTTCGAGACCACCTCGAGAGGCGCCTTCGCGGCTGCGAGCCGGGCCTGCACTGCGTCGCACGTGCCGACCGGCACCGTGCTCTTCACGACGACGACCGCCTGCCTCTTCGCGACGCGCGCGATGGTATCGGCGACCGCCATGACGGCGCTGAGATCGGCGGCGCCTTCCGGACCCGGCGGCGTGCCGACGGCGACGAAGTACGCGTCGGCCTCGTCGAAGGGCGCGGGGATGGCCGTGGCGAAGTGGAGGCGCCCGCCGCGCTGGTTGCGATGGATCAGATCGGCGAGGCCAGGCTCGTAGATCGGGATGTGACCTTCCTCGAGCTTGGCGATCTTCTCGGGATCGATGTCGTAGAGGAGGACCTCGTGACCGAGGTCGCTGAGCCCCGTCCCCGTCACGAGACCAACGTAACCTGCACCGAATACGACGAGCCGCATGTGCTCGTCTTCTTAGTGGTATGCCCCGATCAGGGCAACCCTGGGACGTTGAGCCGGATCGAATAAAGCCCCGTTCGAGCCGTGATGTAGAGCGTCTTGCCGTCCGCGTTGCCGAACGTGCAGTTGGCCGGCTGCTCCGGGACGGTGATGGTCCCGAGCGATGCGCCGGTGTTGTCGAACACGACGACGCCGTCGGCGCCGGCGACGTACACGTTGCCGGCCTTGTCCACGGCGAGGCCATCGCCGGCGGTCACCGTCGCAAACTGTGCCTCGTTGCTGGGCGTACCGTCGCCTGCGACGTCCCACACATTGACGACGTTGGCGGTGGTGTCTGCGACGTAGAGCTTCTTGCCGTTCGGCGAGAGCGCGATGCCGTTCGGCTCGGTGTCGTATTCCTTCACCTGCGTGAGCGCGCCCGCGGGATCGATGCGGAAGACCGCCTGCTTCGGCTGGCGGGGCGTCGCGGCGTCGGGATCGGCGCCGTAGTCGGGGTCGGTGAAGTAGATGTTGCCGTCCGAACGCACGATGACGTCGTTCGGTGAGTTGAACGGCTTGCCGCCGAACTGGGAGGCGAGGGTGGTCTTCGCCGCCCCCATCATGGCCGCGCTGCGCACCACGGAGCGCGTGGTCTTGCTCTCGCACGTCACGAGGCGCTCTTGCGGGTCGACCGCGTTGCCGTTGGGGCCGTTGCCCGGCGTCCGGAAGACGGTCGTCGAGTTGTCTGCCTCGAGCTGGAGGATGACCGTCGGTGTCGACTGGATGTCGCCGAAGAGCAGGCGGCCGCCGATCCACACGGGGCCTTCGGTGAACTTGAAGTTGCCCTTCACGAGCGTCGCGGTGAGCGTGACCCCGGTGAGCGGGTTGGGGAAGCCGACGGGGCCGCCGTCGGTGCCGCCACCCTCCGTGCCGCCGTTCACCGCCGAGTCGCCGAGCGGAACGCTCGAGTCGTAGCAACCTTCGCTGATGCAGCCGCTCGTCCGGGGCGCGGCATCAGGGCCCGTCGTGGTGCATGCGACGGCGATCGCAGCGGCGCTGCCGGAGGCGAGCAGGAGGAGCATCGGCCACTTGCGGTTGATCATCTCAGCCTCCACACGCGAGAGTAGCACCCGGCCCCGTTCCAACGGAAAAGGCAGATCGCGAGGCGTATCTGCTACGGCTACGGCGTCGCGAGCTTGCCGTCGTCGGCGATGACGACGCCGTCGACACGAACGGTTCCGCGCACCTGGCACGCCGCAAAGGACGTGCGTGCCGTCCACGTCGCGCCGGTGAGCTTGCTCATCGGATCGCCGAACACGAGGTGTAGCCCCGGTCGGTTCTGATCGACGCTCACGTCGCCGGTGGCCTCCGTGACGCCGCTGTTCACACCCACGACGACGAGCCCGACGTGGTCGGAGTTCGGCGCGACGTGGAGCATGTTCTCGATGTCACGCACGAGATGCGGGCACTTCGGCGCGATGACGTTCATCACGCGACCGTTGGAGATCTCGAAGATCACCGGCTCGGGAAGGAGTCCCTCGCGCGCGCCGAAGTACTCGCCGACGCTCGCCGTCGCGGCGAACGTGCCCGAGATGCTGTCCGGACACGTGATGATCGAGCCCGCCGGGAGCGTGACCGTCTCGCCGGCCTCGACGCGTCCGAGGCGCGCGACCCAGCGACGGCTGACCGCCGTCTTGATCACGAGCTTCGTTCCTTCGGGGCTCTCGCACGTGATCTCGCTCGCGACCTCGAGGCGCCGCTCGATCGCGCGACCCTGCTCGCGCAGCACGGCGAAGTCGAGCGCGAGACCCGTCGCGAACGCGATGGGGCTGATGCCCGGCATGTGCGCGTGCCGGCCTTTGCACGCGGCTGCGACGTGGAGGAGCTGCTCGCGCATCGACAGCTCGGCGTGCGGAGCCGACGCGATGAATGCGCTCGCCTGCGCGGAGAGCATCGCGCGCCGTACGCCGTCGGGCAGCACCTTGTGCGGGCGCTCGCCGGAGTGGTTCGTCGAATAGCTGCGCAGCTGATCGAGTCGTAGCGCCGACACCTCGGCGCCCGCATCGCGTCCTGCTGCTTCGAGCGCCGCGAGCATCGGCTGCGATTCGGCATCGCCCACCGCGACGAAGCGCTCGCCTTGCACGAGACGCAGACAGGTGCGGACGAGCACGTCGGCAGCCCGTCGCAGTTCTTCTTCGGCGATCTGCCTCATCCGGACGTCGCAGAGTACACCATCACCAGTGGATCCATCCTGCGCTCGTCGCAGCGACCAGCAGCGCCGCCACCAGAGCGACCTCTACGGCAAATCGCGCCGATTTCTTGAGGATCCGGTATCCGACCACCACCAACACCGCAGCTACGACCAGGGCCGGCAGGCCCGTGTGGAGGGACAGCCAGCGCACCGCGAGCTTCGCGGCGGCCGAGAGGGTGCTCCAGGGCATGGTCCAGAGGCGGATCAACGAGGGCGGATCGTCGCCCGGTCCCGCGGTTCGGCCAACTTCGCGTCGAAGCGATCTTCGGGAGATTGTGTCGTGTGAATCACACGACCTCGTCGGTCCGTCACGGCTCGGCTACAGTGCCGCGCCATGAAGCTCGAAGACCTCAAGATCATCATCACGGGCGGCGCTCAGGGCATGGGCCGCCATTTCGCGCTGCGTCTTGCCGAGGCGGGCGCTCAGGTCGCGGTCGGCGACGTCAACGAGGTCGGCCTCGCGGAGACGCTCGAGGCCGCCAAGACCGCGACCAAGGGGAAGGTCCACGCGCGCCGCCTCAACGTGGCCGACGAGGCCGATGTGGCCTCTTTCGTGGCCTGGGCGCACGGCGCGATGGGCGGGCTGAACGGCCTCGTCAACAACGCGGGCATCCTCCGGGATGGCCTGCTCGTGAAGAAGGACCGCGAGACCGGCGCCATCAAGGTGCTCTCGAAGGAGCAATGGGATGCGGTCATCGGCGTCAACCTGACCGGCGCGACGCTCATCACCCGAGACGTCGTCGTCAAGATGCTGGAGACGAACCAGCGCCCCGGCGTCATCGTCAACATCTCGAGCATCGCGCGCCATGGCAACCGCGGGCAGTCCAACTACACCGCAGCGAAGGCCGCCCTGGCCGCGAACACCGTCACGTGGTCCAAGGAATTCGCGTCCTTCGGTGTTCGCGTCGGCGCCGTCGCGCCGGGCATGATCGAGACGCCGATGACGCAGGGCATGAACCAGAAGGCGCGCGACGGCCTCGTTGCCGCGATCCCGGTCGGCCGCATCGGCCTGCCCGAGGACATCTGGCTCGCCGTGAAGTTCGTCCTGGAGTGCGACTACTTCAACGGCCGCACCATCGACGTCGACGGCGGCCTCTCGATGTGACGCGGCGGTGACGCGCCGCTGACGCGACGCGTTACAAAGTTCTGGCCCTACCGCAAAAAGGCCTTGCGGGACAGGGAGTTGTCCGTCAAGAGTGAGAGCTGGATACTGTGACGGCTCTGTGAACTTTCGATGGCGATCGCTGAACTAACCGAAGAAGCATACGTCGCTCAGGAAGCGGCGACCGAGGGGGCCGGTAGGGTTCGTGTCGCGGTCCATGACGCGTCGCGGATCGAATGGTCGCTCTCCGTCCCGTTGCCGAAGGATGCTGCGCTCGATTACTCGCTGCGCGTCGAGATGCAGATCCCGCAGAACACGTTCGTGCGTCACGCACCGTGGGATCAGATGCAGGCGTTCACGCGCCTCGACGGACCCGCGGCGACGCCCGAGCGCAACGGCGACGCCGTGACGATCGATCAACTTCGTCGCGGTGCGCTCGCGATGGCGAGTCAGCTCGCGCGCGCGAGCGACGGCTTCTCGCGCCACTGTCGCCTCGCGGGCTCGCTCTTCGCGACGGCGGCGCACAGCGAGCTCGAAGACGCGCTCACGATCTGGATCGAAGCTGCGGTTCGCATCTCGGAAGAGGCGCGCGAGAAGCTCACGAAGGCGCCCGACATCGAGCCCGCGGAGCTGAAGCGCGAACGAAAGCTCGTCGACGAGTACATCAGCGTGCGGCTCCTCGAAGCGCTCGCGGGCGCGGAGCGCGGTCTGTCGCAGCTCGCGCAGACGAAGTCGGCGCACGCGGTCCGCATCCAGCCGGTCGTTGCGGCGGTGGAGCGCCGGCTCGCCGAGGTCCTCTCCGACGAGCTGACGTTCCGCGAGCGGCACGGCTTCGTCAACGCGGATCCCACGTCGCCGCAGGCGCTCGAGCGTTATCTCGAGCG
>JAXDMI010000764.1:0-3555 GCA_034666145.1 Myxococcales bacterium
GAGGCGCGCGTGTCGACGGGTCCCGTCGAAGACGCGCGGGCCCATTCTGCCCGCATGGCACGCGCCATGGCGGCGAGCCTGGTCGACGAGCTGAATGCGCTGGTCCGGCCCGCCCGTCGTACCGACGCGAGCTGACCGCGCCCGATCCTTCTCGAGGCGCCGCGCGAGGAGCGGCGTGATGGGCGGCGAAGTGACGAGCGCCGGAATCGCTCCGGGCACCCCGGGCGTTTCTGGGGGCGATGTTGCACCGCTCGCGCTTTCTCTTTCTCCTCCTCGGTAGCGCCGCCGCCACGGCCGCGTGCGCCCACCCTTCACCCGAGGCTCTCAGCGCTGCGCCCGCCGGCGCCGTCGCTCGGTCGCCTCGCACGGTGGGCTCGTCGCGAGCCCCCGAGGGTGCCGGCGCCGCCACGGTCGAGGCGCCGATCGTTCACCCGTTCGCGGCAGCGCACGATGGCTCCGCGGTCGTCCTCGCCGAGCTCGATGGTCGGACCGTCGCTTACGTCGCGGACGAAGACGACGCGCTCGTCCGCGTGATCGACGTCGACGACGGACGCGAGCTGTCGAGCACGCGCGTCGGCGGCGTGCCCGGTCAGCTCGTCCTCCGCAAGGACGGTAGGCTGCTCGCGACCGTGCGCGATACCTCCGAGGTGATCGTCTTCGGCGGCGGCGGCAGCGAGACGTCGAAGCTAACCGTCGAGAAGCGCATCGAAGTGGCGGCCGATCCCGTCGGCCTCGCGCTCTCGCCCGACGAGCAGACGCTGGTCGTCACCAGCGGCTGGGGCCACGCGGTCACGGTCCTCGACGGCACGTCACTCGCGATGCGTGCCGAGCATGCCGTCGCGCGTGAGCCTCGTGGCGTCGTCGTCTCGTCGGACGGAAAGCGTGCGTTCGTCTCGCACGTCGTCGGCGACAAGGTCGACGTGATCGCGCTCGACGGCACGCCGCTCGGCAAGGACCCGAAGACCGGCGCGAGCAAGGCGAAGAAGGCGCTCGGCGTCGACGGCGTCGAGCAGATCTTCGGCCGCCACATGGGCTCGGTCGATCAGAACCGCGCCGCGTGTCAGGGCTTCGCGCTGGCGCGCGCCGAGAGCGGGCGCGTCTTCGCTCCCCATGTCCTCGCGTTCACCGGCGATCCCGCCGAGAACTCCTCGGGCTATGGCGGCGGCGGCGAAGGACGCGAGGCCGAGGTGTTCAACGTCCCGGTCATCGACGAGGACGCCGCGAAGGTGCTCCCGCAATCGACCCGCCTCGCGGGTGCGCTCGAGGGCATCCCCGGCAAGTGCGCGCTTCCTCGCGCTGCCACGGTGGGCAAGGCCGGCCTCTTCGTGACGTGCCTCGGTGACGACGTCGTCGCGCTGTTCGACGCCGACGCCGTGAACCCGCACGAGGTCGCGCTCGGTCGCTGGGCGGTGCCGTCGGGTCCCGTCGGCATCGCGCTCGACGAGGCGCACGGACGCGCCGTCGTGTGGTCGCAGTTCGCGCACTCCATCACGACGCTCGCGATCGGCGACGGTAGCGACACGCCGCGTCCGTTCGCGCTCTCGAGCACCACGATCCCGCGGGCGACGCGCGCATCGGCGAAGCTCGAGCGCGGGCGCGCGCTGTTCCACGCGACCGGCGACAATCGCGTCTCCGCCGACGGTCGCGCCTGCGCGAGCTGTCATCCCGACGGCCGCGACGACACGCTCGTGTGGTCTTCGCCGAACGGTCCGCGCCAGACGCCGATGCTCGCGGGAAGGCTCTCCGGCGCGGCGCCGTACGGCTGGAACGGCGATGCCGCGGACGTGTCGACGCACCTCGTGCAGACCTTCAAGCGCCTCGGCGGCACGGGGATCACCGGGGACGACAAGGAGGCGCTCATGGCCTACGTCGGCTCGCTGCGCGCGCCGCCGCCGCGCAAGGCGAAGGACGTGAGCTCCGTGGAGCGCGGCCTCGCGATCTTCAGCTCGCCGCAGGCCGAGTGCTCGTCGTGTCACGGTGAGGGCGGCGATCTTCCGGACGGCGTGAGCCACGATGTGAAGAGCCGCGTCGGCGCGGACATCCGCACCAAGTTCGACACGCCCTCGCTGCGATTCGTGAGCGGCTCGGCGCCCTACTTTCACGACGGTCGCTACAAGGACCTGCACACGCTGCTCACCAAGTCGGACGGCAAGATGGGCCACACGAAGCATCTCTCGCCGACCGAGCTCGCCGACCTCGAAGCCTATCTGGAGTCCCTGTGATGCGTGCATCGTACATGGTCGTGGTGATCGCAACGATGACGGCGGCGGCGCTGGTGCCCTCCGAGGCGCGGGCGGGGACGACGTCGCCGCTGAGCGCGCTCGCGGTGATGCCGGCGGCGCCCGCTGCTGCGCCGCGCGGCCCCGTGACGGAGACTCCGAATCCGCTGCCGGCGACCCCTGGTGTCGCGGTGAAGACGAAGGACGGCTATCGCGACACGAAGTGGCATGATCTCAACGCGGCGACGTCACGTGGCTACTGTCTCGCGTCGACGGTCGGGGGCTATCGCTGGATGTCCACGTGGGGCACGAGCTCGCGGAGCACGGCGGAGGATCTCGAGCTGGATCGTCTCGTCGAGAAGGACGGCAAGGTCACGCTCGAGCGCACGCGCCTCCACTTCGAGCCGACCGACGCGACGTTGACGGCGACGAGCACGGCGCGCGTGGAGCTGAAGGAGATCGCGCGGACGCCGGCGGGCATCGTGGTGTGGGCGTTCCGTGAGGGCCGTGACGTGATCGTCCTGGCGAAGGGCGTGGATCGCGGCGTCGAATCACGACCGCCGGAGTCGGACGAATCGTCGATCCCGTTCGTGTCGGCGGAGGGCTGTCCGTATGCGGGCGCGCGTCTCGATGCGCGTAAGCCCGAGAATGGCTCGATCGCGCAGCTGACGGGCTCGCTGCCCGCGCATGGCACGGGCAAGGACAAGGTCGTGCCGCAGTTCATGGTCGACGTGAGCTTGAGCCGTGTGGCGAGGGATCCGGAGCCGAAGCTCGCGGTGCGGGTGCGCGTGAAGGAGTAGAAGAAGTAGGGGAGGCGAAGTGATGTGGTGACGCCGCCTGAGACGCGGTAGATCGTCGCGATGACCTTCCGGTGCGCGACCTGCAGCGAGGAGCACGAGGGCCTGCCGGACATCGGCATGTACGCGCCCGATCCGTACCTCGATGTCCCCGAAGCGGAGCGCGCGGAGCGAACGACGTTCACGGTGGATCGCTGCACGGTGCGCGACGAGGACGGCGACCACTACTTCGTGCGAGGCGTGATCTTCATCCCTGTTCATGGCGAGGATCAGCCGTTCGGGATCGGCGCGTGGGTGTCTCAGTCGCAGGCGAACTACGAGCGCTATGCGAGGAACGAGGAGATGGCGCCCACGTTCGGCTGGCTCGTGAACCACATGGCGCACTACGCCGAGCCGACGTTCCTGCTGAAGACGCGCGTGCACTTCCGGGTCGGCGACGAGCGGCCTACGATCGAGCTCGAGCCGACGGACCATCCGCTGGCGATGGAGCAGCGGACCGGCGTCACGCTCGCGCGGGCGTGGGAGATCGTGCATCGGTA
>JAXDMI010000765.1:0-3057 GCA_034666145.1 Myxococcales bacterium
TGTGGGGCGACTCGTACCATCGTCGCGAGCTCACGACGCCCAGCGAAGTGCGAAGCTGCTTGGTCTACGTTCTCAACAATCACCTGAAACACGGCGAATGGGAGGTTGGCCTGATCGACCCGTGCTCGTCCGCGCGATGGTTCCATGGCTGGATGCATCGACGTGAGCCGGTCCCTCCAGAGCCCGATCCGGGAGAGCGGGCCGGGACGTGGCTCCTCGCCAAGGGCTGGTCGACCGTCGGCCTCGGATGGCTCCACGTCGGCGAGGTCCCCCGCGCGCTGTGGCACTGAGCCACGCGCGGTGGCCAATCATCGGCCACAACGTCCGCACCCGCACGCGCCCGCGCGCACCGCCTCGCACCGCCCGCGCTCTCGCGCCCGCGCGCGCTGGCACCGCCCGCGCTCTCGCGCCTGCTCTCGCTCTCGCGCCTGCTCTCGCTCTCGCGCCCGCGCGCTCTCGCGCCTGCTCTCGCTCTCGCGCCTGCTCTCGCTCTCGTGCCCGCCCGCGCGCGCTGGCACTGCAGGCGCTCTCGGCCTGGCGCCCGCTCTCGCTCCGGAACTGTCAACGAAGCGGAGACACCCGTTGCGTGGATTTGCTGTGCCCGCTTGGTTCGTCGCCTCTTCCTCCTACGGCTCGTCGCTCCAGAGGTCGGTTGTGCCGCTGCGGCGGTGACGCGTCGACCACGCGTGAAGCGCTCAGGATGCGAGAGGGAGGCTTCTGCGACGGACGAAAACGCGGCGAGCAGCGACGTCGGCCCGCAAGGCTGTGGAGGACTTCGTACGCGTGCGAGCGCGAGCGCGAGCGCAAGCGACGCATAGTGATGTCCGAGGTCGTACCGACCGAAAAGGTCGAGAAGATGGCGTCGGGTATCGGGGACGCGTCGAAGCGCGCAGCGAGATCAGGCGGATGCTGAGCGTGATGGCATCGTGCCGGCTGGCTCACCACGGACTTCGGAATGAGCGCCTTCGGCTCCCCCTCAGTCGAGCTTTCGTCGGTCGCGATCATCCAGGCCCGACGACGTAGCGACCGAAGACGTCGCGCCCGACGAAGACGTTGAAGTACGTCGACTTCGTCGGCGAGTCGGCAGCCTCACTCCTACGGCTGCGAGACATCGCAGATCAGCTACAGCTCGAGAGAGCGCCGCCAACGCGCGCGCGACGCACCGGGGAGATGCACGACAATCGGAGCGCGCGCCCCGGGCGCCGGCGCCCGCCTAGCCCTCGGCCTTCAACCACTCCACGACGCTCGCCAATCCCTCTTCGAGCTTCACCCTCGGCTCCCACCCCAGCTCCGTCTTCGCGCGGCTGATGTCGGCGAACGTCGCGTCCACGTCGCCGAGCGGGACCGGCGCATGAACGATCGCCGGCGTGCGGCCCGCCGCTTTGCCCATCGCGCCAACCAGCTCGTTCAACGTCACCGGCGCCCCCGAGCCCAAGTTGAAAGGGCGACAACCCTCGGGCGCATGGTCCATCGACGCGATGATCCCGCGAACGATGTCGTCGACGTGCGTGAAGTCGCGGCGCATCGAGCCGTCGCCGAACATCGTGATCGGCTCTCCGGCAAGGATGTGCCGCAGGAACGTCGTGATCGCCATCTCGGGACGCTGCCACGGCCCGTACACCGTGAAGAAGCGCAGCGCGGGGCACCGCATGCGCGGCGTCTTCCGCAGCATCGCCGAGACCACGAGCTCCGCGGAGCGCTTCGAGGCCGCGTACGGCGACTCCGGAACGATGGCCGGTGCATCCTCGACGGCCGGTAGCGGCGTCGCGTTGCCGTACACCGACGAGCTCGAAGCGAAC
The DNA here is from genome assembly GCA_034666145.1 of Myxococcales bacterium. Taxonomy (GTDB): domain Bacteria; phylum Myxococcota_A; class Polyangia; order Polyangiales; family Polyangiaceae; genus Labilithrix. Next base: position 1,800 of record JAXDMI010000765.1, read on the forward strand.
ACGAAGCGCTCGCGCCCCGCACGCTGCGCGGCATCGAGCAGCGTCGCCGTGCCCTCGACGTTGACGCGCGCGTAGCGGCCGGGCTCGGCGAACGACGGCCGAACGCCCGCGAGACCTGCGAGGTGCACGATGCCGGCGGTCCGGTCTACCAGCCCCGCAGCAAGCTCGGCGTCGGTGACGCACCCCTCGACGACCTCCACCGCGCCTGGAAATTCGCGGAGCAACGCATGCTCGTTCTTCCGCTTCAGCGCCGTCGGATACGGCGCGTTGCTGAAGTCGTCGAGGATGCAGACGCTGTCACCACGCTCGAGCAACGCGCGGCACAAATGACTGCCGATGAAGCCGACGCCGCCGGTGACGAGCCATCGCATGGGGATGCGCTATCGCTGCGACGGCCGGTCGGCCGCCCGCTGCACGGCCACGCCGATCCCCTGATAGCGCAGTCCCGCGCGGAGGACCTCCGCGGGGCGCCAGATGTTGCGCGCGTCGACGAGCAACGCGGGCGTTCCCTTCGACGGGAGGAGCCGGCGATGGATCTCGACGAAGTTCGGCGCGCGATAGCTGCGCCACTCCGTCAACAGAACGAGGGCATGCGAGCCGTCGAGCGCGTCGTAGTCGCGATCCTTCACCACGAGCTTGTCGCCGAAGAGCTTCGCGAAGTTCGGGCCGGCCTCGGGATCGTGAGCCACCACCTTCGCGCCGCGCTCGAGGAGCGCCGTCGCGAGACGAACCGCCGGCGATTCGCGGATGTCGTCCGTCTCCGGCTTGAACGCACAGCCCCACAGCGTGATCTGCTTGCCCTTCACGCCGTCGAGCGAGGTGTCGACGAGATGCGCGAGGAACGACGCTTGCTCCTCGTTTGCGAGATGCGCGGCCTCGGCGACGCGCATCTGCACGCCGTTCTCGCGACCGAGCGCGGCGAGCGCCTGCACGTCCTTGGGAAAACACGAGCCGCCGTAGCCGGGGCCTGCGTAGAGGAATTTCTTGCCGATGCGCGAGTCGGTACCGACGCCGAGGCGCACCGAGTGGATGTCGGCGCCCGTGGCGTGACACAGCCGCGAGAGCTCGTTCATGAACGAGATGCGCACCGCGAGCATCGTGTTCGATGCGTACTTGATGAGCTCGCTGGAGCGCGGATCGGTGATGACGAGGCGCTCGCCGGAGAGCTGCAGAGGGGCGTAGAGATCGCGCAGCATCTGCCGCGCTTCTTCGCTGCGCGCGCCGACCACGACGCGATCGGGCTTGAAGAAGTCGGAGA